>DOUV01001028.1:0-2494 GCA_003520455.1 Chloroflexota bacterium
CGGTTTCAACCGCCGGGCTCCGCTGGCAATATGCTGCCCGATAGTGACAGGAACCTCGTTGTGAGAACGCGCGGGGGGACCACTCGATCCCCCCGCGTGAACGGCACTACTACTGCGTTGCCTCGATCTTGAACTCGGCGAGGTTCCAAAGCTCACTATTCTGAGTCGGGTCCATCACGAAGCCGGTCAGGTCCGGACGGGTGGCCGCGATCTTGAGGCGTTGGAACATCGGGATGAACGGGAGCCCCTGGTCGCTCTCGAGGGCATCCTGGGACTTGTACCAGTTCTCCTTGCGCACCGCTTCGTCAAGCGAACTCAGGGCGGTCTTGCTGGCCTCGTCGAAGGCCAGGCTGCACCAGGAGGTGTTGTTCTGGCCGGACCAGCCGTTGGACTCGTCGGGTACGCCGGTGCACTGGTAGAGGTCGCCGCCGGGCTCGACCCCGGTCAGCCAGGCGAACTCGGCCAGGTCGTACTTGCGGCTGAAAAGCGGGCCGTCGGGCGGGTCACCGAAGTAGACGCCCGCCGGCAGGTACTCAAGGTTGACCTCGACGCCGATCTCCTTCATGTTGGCCTGGAAGATCTGCGTCACCTGCTCGCGCAGCTTATTGCCCGCGGTTGTATTCAAGGTGAACGAGAGCTTCGTGCCGTCGGGCACCTGGTAGGTCTCGGTCTCCTTGGTACGCCAGTTGACCCAATCGCAACTCACCCCACGGGCCTCGCGGATGCCGTCGCCATCCGAATCGGTCCAGCCACTCTCCTCGAGCAACTTTTTGGCACCCTCGACATCAAACTCGTATTTCGGTACGTCGGGGTTGTAGAAGGGGTGTTCCTCGGGGATAAAAGTATTGAGCACCTTCGACTCGCCGTAGAGCACCTGGTCCACGATGGACTGCCGATCGGTGCCCATGGTCATAGCCTGGCGAACCGGGAAGCAGCGCCCGAGCGCCGGGCGTTGATCTCCCGGGTCGACCTGGAAGTCAATGTGCTCCCAGACGGTCCCGGTGACGAAGTAGGGCTTCACGAGCCCCTGCTCCTCGGCCTGCTTGAGGAACGGCGCCTGGTTCTCGAGCGCGCCATCTTGGGTGATGATGTCACATTCGCCGGCCAGCATCTGCGCCAGAAGCTGGTTGGTATCCGGGATGAACTTGAAAGTCACCGCATCGAAGGCTGGCAGCCCCTGGTCGGCACGCCAATAGTTTGGGTTCTTCACCGCCGTGAGGTGATCACCCGCAACCCACTCGGCCCCCTGAGCCCGGAGTGAGTAGGACCCGTAGGACATCGGAGAACGGGAGAACTTTTCGTCGTTACGGATCTGGTCGGGCGTCATACCCTCCAGCTCGTGGCTCGGAACGGGAGTCCACACGTTGGTGTTGTAGGTTGGATCCATGAACCCGGGAACCCCGGTCCACACCACGGTATGATCGTCGGTCGCCTCATAGCTCGCCGTGCGATCGTAAGCGAATCGGCTGGCAACCTGGCTATCTGGGCGCTTGCCCAACTCATAGGCCAGCACTGAGTCCTGCGCCGTCAGTGGCTCGCCGTCCTCCCACGTCAAACCGTCCTTGAACTTGAAGGTAACCTTGATGGCCTGCATGCTGGTCGGTTGGCCGGTGTAGGTGATCACCTCGCCGGAAGCCGGATCTAATACCTGCATTCCTTCCGTGACCTCGACGTCGATGACCTCAGCATCGCCATCCTTGAGGGTGGGGAGTTTCTCGAGAACCGGCCCCGCCTGGTAGTCATAGGTGAGGTTGGTCACGACAGGATCATTGACAGAGTAAAGGATCGCAGTCTTGACCAGGGCACTCGTGCCGCCGACAACATCATAGAGCAAGGTGTCGGGCTCCTGCGCCATGCAGATGATGAGCTGCTTCGGCGTTTCGACGGGCGCAGGGGTCGCAGTGACAACCACCTGGACCTTCTCGGTGACGACCTTCGTGACCTCTTTGGAGACCTCGACCACACGGGTTACCTCGACGGTCGTCGTCTGGGGAGTGGCCGGCTGCTGGGCACAGGCAGCTACAATCGCGCTGAGAACGATGAGCGCAATCACGAGCAGGGCAAATTTCCTCATCTTCTCCTCCTAATCTTGAGATTGTGAGAACGTCAGACAGGGGCAGGATTCAAGAGGTCTTATGAGCGTGCAGCCAGCACCTCCTTTCGAGAAAAAGACCACTGCCGCCTTGGCAGGCGTCACTGATCTCATCGGTTCGGGGGAAAGCAAACTCAACCGATGCGCGGCACAAAATTGAAGGGTCGGGCTCTGTGGCGCAGATCATATCACAGGGCGTAACGGTGTGCAATAGGTTTTGCACGCCTGTTGGTGCCAACCGAGGCACGTCTCATCCCAACCGGCGGCAATCGCTGCGAGACACCAAAACTGACGCTGGAGAGAGCGAGCTGCAGAGCGCAGCTTTTTACACCACGGTAAGATCCTGTTGGCGAAGTCGCCTCCAGGGAGGGCGAGCAGTTCGTAGTGCGCGCTTCAGCGCGC
>DOUV01001028.1:2574-9771 GCA_003520455.1 Chloroflexota bacterium
TACCAATTCGCCAACAGGATCCGGTAAGACACGTTTGCGGTCCACAGATCTTGAGTACGGCTTGATCGCCCGATCGGTGAACGCCTGCCGCCCAAAAAAGGAGGATCAACAGGCATTCACCTGGATCCTCCGTCTTGTCTCGTTCGTTACCTGCCTTCGTGGGAGAGTCAGCCGGTCTCACGAACACAAGCGCCCCGGCGAGAGAATTGCCCTCGCCGGGGCACAGATGATTCAAGCTCCGCTGCCAGCAGCCGGCTTTCGGGCTCAGTGAACCTTGTGGCAGGCGACGTAGTGTCCCCCGCCAGCATCTTTGAAGGGAGGCTCGGGCTCCTCACGACATACATCCATAACCACCGGACAGCGCGTGTGGAAGTGACAGCCCTTGGGCGGGTTCACCGGGCTGGGGACATCACCCTCAAGAATAATCCGGGTGCGCTTCTCCTCCACCTCGGGATCAGGGATGGGGACTGCTGAGAGCAACGCCTGGGTGTACGGGTGCAGCGGATTCTCGTACAGTTCCTGGCGCTCGGCGATCTCAACGATCTTGCCGAGGTACATCACCGCGACACGGTCCGAGATGTGGCGAACCACCGAGAGGTCGTGAGCAATGAAGAGGTAGGTCAACCCGAACTGACGTTGGAGATCCTCCAACAAATTGATCACCTGGGCCGCGATCGAGACGTCCAGGGCCGAAATCGGCTCGTCGCAGACGATGAAATCAGGGTTCACGGCCAAGGCCCGCGCCACCCCGATGCGCTGGCGCTGCCCGCCGGAGAATTCGTGGGGGTAGCGGTTAATAAAATAGGGGTTGAGGCCCACGACCTGGAGCAACTCTTCGACGCGCTCGCGAGCCTCCTTGCCCTTCGCCAGCCCGTGTACCATTAGCGGCTCGGCGACGATATTTCCCACCGTCATCCGCGGGTTCAGCGAAGCGTATGGGTCCTGGAAGATCATCTGCATGCGGCGGCGCATCCGGCGGAGCTGCTCGCCGCCGATGGTCGTCAGGTCCGTATCGTCAAAGTAGACGTGGCCGTCGGTCGGACGGTACAGTTGGAGAATCGCCCGGCCAGTCGTACTTTTGCCGCAGCCCGACTCACCCACCAACCCCAACGTCTCGCCCCGGAGAATATCGAATGTAATTCCATCAACCGCCTTCACCGAGCCAACCTGTCGTTGGAGAATGATCCCCTCCGTGATCGGGAAATGCATCTCCAAACCCTCGACGCGAAGCAGGCGGTCTTTCCCATTGTTCGCCATAGGTTTCAGTCCTTGCCTGTCAGGTGGGAGGCACAGAGCCTCAAATAAATCTCACGATTCTGCTTGTTTGCGCACCACCGCCGGCACTGATCACGGTATCATCCGGTCCGCTGTGGTTCCATCAAACGACGGCGTGGCGAGTGGCCGCCAAGACCTCAGCACCCTCCGGTTTGACCCAGCAGGCACTGCGGTGATTGGGGCCCACCGCCTCCAGGGGAGGATCTTCCTGAATGCACTTCGTGATGACGAAGGGACAGCGCGCTGCAAAGGGGCATCCCTTGGGGTAATCGATCAAGTCGGGGGGGAGACCCTCGATCGGTGTGAGCCGCGCCTTGCGCCGCTCGTCAAGGCGCGGAATGCTCTGGAGCAGGCCGAGCGTGTACGGATGACGCGGGTTGGCGTACAGATCCTTCACCTGGCCCTCTTCCATGATCTGCCCGGCGTACATGACGATCACGCGCTCGGCCAGGCCGGCGAGGACGCCCAAATCGTGGGTGATCCAGATGATCGCCATGCCGATGCTCTCTTTGAGTTGCTGCACCAGGTCAATAATCTGGGCCTGGATCGTCACATCGAGCGCTGTGGTCGGCTCGTCGGCAATCAGCAGCTGCGGGTTACAGCTCAAGCCCATCGCGATCATCACGCGCTGGCGCATCCCACCCGAGAATTGGTGTGGATAATTGTCTACGCGCTCCTCCGCCGCCGGAATGCCGACCATCTTGAGCAATTCGATGGTGCGATCGCGCGCCTGCGCCGAACTCATGCCCAGGTGCAGTTCCAGCGCCTCGCTGACCTGCTCCTCGATCGTCAGCACAGGATTGAGACTGGTCATCGGATCCTGGAAGATCATCGCGATGCGGTTGCCGCGCACCTCGCGCATCTCTTCCTCGTCGGCCTTGCGCAGGTCGCGCCCTTCGAAGATCACCTCACCCCTCGTGATCTTGCCCGGCGGCATGGGGATGAGGCGCATGACACTCATCACAGTGACACTCTTGCCCGAGCCCGACTCACCCACGATGCCGAGGGTCTCACCCTCATCCACGTGGAATGAGATTCCGTTCACCGCCCGAACCACTCCATCAGGCGTGAAGAACCTGGTTTCCAAATCTCGCACGTCCAGCAAGCGTGCCAAAGTGAGACTCCTTTCAAGAGAAGAAGCGTACAGTCCTCAGTGTGAAGGGCGTGCTCTGAGAATGATAACAGCGGCCTATTGTCGCCGAAAACCGATTTTTTGTCACATCGCCTACTTGCCGCGCTCGCCGCGCGGATTCAGGGCCTCGTTGAGGCCATCCCCCACGAAGTTGAAAGCAAAGACAAGCACAGCTACCGCCAGGCCGGGCGCCCAGACCAGCCAGGGGGCCTCGGGCTTGCGCCAATAGCCCTGGAAGATCCCCTCCTGGATCATCGAGCCCCAGCTCGGCGTGGGCGGCTGAACACCGATTCCGAGAAAGCTAAAGGTGGCTTCCGCTAAAATGGCACCGCCAAGTCCCATGCTGACCGCAACAACCACCGGCGCGAGCGAGTTGGGCAACACATGATAGAGCAGAATCTTCCAGTCCGGAACCCCAACCGCTCGTGCCGCCTCGACGAAGGCCGTCTCGCGCACGCTGAGCACCTGGCCGCGCACGAGGCGCGCCAACCCGGCCCAGCCCACCAATCCCAGAGCAATCACCACGACCATAAACTCTGGCCAGCCGGCCCGGACGAATCCCTTGGCCCACGGCAGGGGCTTGAAGAGAGCCTCGACCCGCGGTCCCAGCGTAGAAGCGAGCAGAATGGCAAAGAGGGTCCCAGGAAAGGCAAAGAGTAAATCACTCAGCCGCATCACAACCGTATCGACCCACCCGCGAAAATAGCCCGCGGCCAGCCCCAGTGTCATCCCCAACACCAGAGCCACAATGACTACCGAGGGTGCCACCACGAGAGCCGTACGCGCGGCATTGAGCATCCGGCTAAACTGGTCGCGTCCCAGACCATCAGTCCCGAGAAGATGCTGAAAGTCAGGCGCTTGCTCGGCGGGCGCGACGATAGCGCGGTAGTCGTAGGGCGCGATCCAGGCACCGAAGATCCCAACGAGCAGGAACCCAAAAATGACGACCACCCCCAGCACTGCGAAGATGTTCCGGCTAAAGCGCAACCAGAACTCGAGCCAGGCGGGCCGAGGCGGCCGAAGGGTCTCGGCCGCCGGTGCGATGACAAGTCCTTGCCGAGCGGCGGGCACAAATTCTGTCATAATGCCTATGGGGTAAAAGCGGCCGGTGACTCAAACACCAGTCCCCAGTCTCTCATCCGCGGTCCCTCACCGATAGCGAATCCGCGGATCAACCAATGGATAGCCGATATCGATCACCAGATTCGCGAGGGTGTAGGCGACCGCAACAATCAAAATGTTCGCCATGATGACGGGGTAATCGCGGGCAAAAAGCGCGTCCACCGTCAAGCGCCCGAACCCGGGGATCCCAAAGACGGTCTCGGTGATAAAGGCGCCTTCAACCAGCCCCCCCATCATCAGGCCAACGATCGTGAAGAGCGGAATGAATGCGTTGCGAAGCGCGTGACGCCCGATCACGACTGACTCGGGCAAGCCCTTGGCACGCGCGGTGCGCACATAGTCCTCGTCCAGCACCTCGCCCAGGTTCGCCCGAGTCTGGCGTGCGAAGACGGCGATCGGCCCAAAGGTGAGCACCAGGACCGGTAGGGCCGCGCTGCGGCTGAAAAGCCCGTTCCACCCCCCCGGTGGCAGGATGCGCAACCACCAGGCAAAGATCGCCAACAGAATCGGCGCGACAAAAAAGACCGGCAACGAGATACCCAGGACGACCCCCGACATGGTCAGGTAATCCAACAGCGTGTTGCGGCGTAGCGCTGCGATAACCCCGAGTGGGATGCCCACCAGCATCCCCAGCAGCATCGAAGCGACGTTGATCTGTACGGAGATCCAGAGGCCCCTGCGGATCAGCTCGGCCACCGGCTGGCCCCGGTATTTCAGCGACTCGCCGAAATCCCCGTGGAGGACCTTCCAGGCGTAGTCGCTATACTGGACCAGCAACGGCCGGTCAAACCCGTGCTCGTGGCGGATGCGGGCGACGGCTTCGGGATTATTGCGCTGGCCAAACCACATCTGGACCGGATCGCCAGGACCATAGAGTCCCAGGGTGAAGGTGAGAAGGCTCACCACCACCAACACCACCGGTAACCAGAGCAAGCGGCGAACGATGTACTTCGTCATGGCGATTCCCTGCGGCGTGAGGCGTGAGGTCACCCATCACGCCGCCTGGCTGCGGTAGGGCCCACCGATTAGTGGCGAATCGACACGTACCTCATGCGCGGGACGATCGCCGCCGGGAAGATCATGTTCTGGACGTAGGGCTTCGTCAACCAGTACTGCTTCCCGTAGAAGAGCGGAACCCACGCACCATCGTCGAGGATCTTCTCCTCGGCCTGGTGGTAGAGGTCCATCCGCTTCTGCTCGTCGGTCTCGGTGCGCGCTGCCTCCAAAAGCTTATCAACGTCCGGGTTGCAATAGCCGCTGTGATTGTCTAGGCTGTCGCAGTGAAAGAGAATATCCAGGAAGTCCTGCGGATCAGGGTAGTCTGCAATCCAGCCGATGCTGTACATCTGGTACGGACTGGGCTTGCTATTGAGATCGCTCAAGAAGGTGGCAAACTCGGTCTGCTCGATGGCCACCTCGATCCCCAAATTCTGGCGCCACATCTCGGCCAGCGCCTCAATGGTCCGCGGCGCGGCACCCCCGGCCCCGCTGACATGCAACGTAACGTCAGGGAGGTTGCCCGCGTACTTGCTCTCCTGCAGAAGCTGCTTGGCGCGCTCCGGATCGAACCCGAGCCCTGTGACGTCGGGATTGGAACCGGGAATCTCGGGCGGCAAGATGCCCCTGGCAGGCTCGGCCAGTTCGCGTAAGACCACCGTGGACAGCGCATTCTTGTCGATCGCTAAATTAAAGGCCTGGCGCACCTTGACATCGTCGAAGGGAGGCTGCTGCGCGTTGAGGCCGATGTAGGAGATGCTCAGAACGTCGTCGATGCTGAGTTCCTTGTTCAGCGGACTGGCCTTGTCGAGCACGCGGTCGATGTCGGCCAACCCGACCGGAGTCAGGTCCAGCTCATCCGTCTCGTAGCGGGTCATGGCCGAGCCGCCCGAGAGGGTGTAGGTGATCTGGTCCAGACTCGGCTTCGGATCACCATAATAGTTCGGGTTGGGCACGAGGACAACCTTCTCGCCGAAGGTGTACTCCTGGAGTTTGAATGGACCTGAGCCATTCGGATTCTTGCTTGCCCAACCACGCCCACCCTTCTCGACCGCCTCCTGATCCACCACAAAAGCTGTGGGGTAGGTGAGCTTCATCAAGAAGTAGACCTTGGGAGCGTCAATCTGGATGTCGAGGGTCTGATCATCCAAGACGCGCACACCGCTGACCTCGTTGGCCCGGCCGCTGAGCTTGTCCCGGCAGCCGACGATGTCGCCCAAATACGTGTCCGCCACCGGCGATTCCGTCGTCGCATCGCAGGCGCGCTCGAACGAGTATTTGAAGTCCTTCGCGGTAATCGGCTTGCCGTTGGCGAACTTGGCGTCCTGGCGGAGGGTGAACGTATAGAGGGTTCCGTTCTCGTCTGTCTTCCACTCGGTCGCGATGTCGGGCTGCAGGTTGAGATCGCGGTCAAGGGTCACCAGGCCACTGAAGATCTCGACGATGTACTCCGCCGAGCTGGCATCAGAGGTCAGGTGCGGGTCGAGCGTCACAGGCTCATCGCCGGGGAGGGATAGGGTGTTGCCAGCTTTGGTCGTGGGACCCGCCACGGCCGGCGCCGTTTGTTCCGGCGCGGGCGTGTTCCGGCTCTGGTTGCCTGATCGCTCGTCGGAGGTACCGGGCGCAGCTGGGGCCGGTGATTGTGGCCCGCTCAGGCTGATGGCGTTGTTGCGCATGACAATCGCCCCAGCGGCGACAGCCACGCATGCGAAGGCCAGAATACAGAGGGTGCCGAGGATACCGATCGTCAGGAGCCACTGATTGCGATTCATACACTCTCCGGAGAGTTCCTAGCGCGAGGCTTGGGTGAACCCGCCGGGTACGATCCGCACCGGCTGGGCGCTCACGAGATCCAAGACCCTCAGGGTCCAGGTTAGCCTATACAATAGCACATGCTTTTTCAACATGTCAAAAGGTTGGTGCACGAATCGCGGCAGGCCACGCCGCCGGGCGACTCGACTCGCACCGGGTCGCCGTTGGCCCTTCCAGGCGATCCCGCGCACGTCGTAACTCGCACTATCTCGATTCGGGAGCTGCCTCGATCCTCCAGCTTGGCCCGCATGTTGATCGTCCAGTCACGAATATGTAGCCCACCGAACGGGAGCGTATCGCGGGTGAGCCAGGGTTTGACCACCAGATAGCTCACCTGGTGGACCAACGGAGCGTAGGCCGCCTCCGTCACTGCAAGGGTCTGCTCAGCCTCGACGTAGAGCCCCCGCCGGGTGCCTAAGTCGGAGGTCGCCGCCGCACGATCCAGCAACTCCTCGAAGGTGGTCGCGACCCGGCGGGCCGAGTTGGGACTGGTCCCAACGTGAAAGGTGGATTCGAGAAAATCGTGCGTATCGGGGAAATCAGCGCAACGGTGGAGGAGCCAGACGTGGGGGGCTCGCGGCAGGGGGGTGGTGTTCTTGAGAATGTCTCGAAACGCTGGCTCGGGGTACTCCTCCACATGGACCGCGATGCCCAGCGTCGTGGACCACATCTGCTGGATTGCGGCAGCCAGTTGACGGTCGCGCTCGCCCTGGGCAACCGCCAACTGGATCGGCGGATAGCCCGCTCCACCCGGATAACCGGCCCGCGTGAGCAGGGCGCGGGCACCAGCGGCATCGCTTTGCACCCCGGGCTGATCGGCGGGGGGGGCGGCGAGCGCCCCCGGTGGGCTGAGGTGGTGG
>DOUV01000421.1:0-616 GCA_003520455.1 Chloroflexota bacterium
GCAAGGGAGAGGTCGTGCTCTTCGACACCGACGAGCCCGTGCGCCGCGACACGAGCATGCAGGCCCTCGGTCGCCTGAAGCCGGCGTTTGAGGAGGGTGGCACCGTCACCGCCGGCAACGCTCCCGGTATCACCGACGGAGCGAGTGCCCTGGTGGTGATGAGCCGCGCAGCGGCCGAGGCGCGTGGTCTACGTCCGATGGCTCGCATCCTCGACTACGCCCAGGCCGGGGTTGAGCCCATCGCTATCTTCACCGCCCCGATCTACGCCGTCCGCAAACTGGCCGACAAGCTCGGCATGACGGTCAACGACTTTGATCTGATCGAGATGAACGAGGCCTTCGCGGCCCAGTCTCTGGCCGATGGCAATGAACTGGGCGTTGACTGGGACAAAGTCAACGTCCATGGGGGTGCCATTGCCTTGGGGCACCCTATCGGGGCCAGTGGCGCCCGCATCCTGACCACCTTGATTTACGCACTCCGCGATCGCGGGCTTGCAACTGGTCTGGCGACCCTTTGCCTCGGCGGCGGTGAGGCCGTCGCCCTCGCGATCGAGGTGGAATCATGACTGGTGGGCCTGGTGGCTTGACCCACTCCTAGAGCACCGGTCAAGTACTC
>DOUV01000421.1:750-2944 GCA_003520455.1 Chloroflexota bacterium
TCCCCCACCGGGATTTCTTGACCCACTCCTAGACCCGGAGAACTATCGACCATCGCCCCTGGGTTCATCGAGACCAACATGCTCGAAGGGGTGCCGGAAGCAGTCCGGGCCAGGCTCAGCGAGCCGATTTCGCCCGGCCGCGTTGGCGAACCTGGCGAGATCGCTCACTGTGTCACCTATCTCTGCTCCGCCTTCACCGGGTGGGTCACCGGCGCGGTGATCGATATCAACGGCGGATAGTACCTGGAGCTGCTTGATGGCGTATCTTCCTTTCTGTCAACGACCCCCGGTTCGGAATCGCAGCGTAGTGAAACTTGAGGTACCGATGGGCGCCAGAACGGCCGGGCTCGAATGAGCCTTCTTGTTCCTGCAGTCACTTCAGTCCCCCGCGACGTGGTACCGCCAATTCAACCTGAGGATAGGGCGCCGGATTCAGCGCATCATCCCTCAGTTCGCCCGTACCTCCGCGGCCCAAAACCTTCGTTTGTTGGAATCTACCAAATCGTTCATAATGATGCTCATCGTTACACCTTTTGCGCGCGACGCTGAGCAAACGATGTGGGTAGAGGAGCTGGAAAATGACCACCCGCCGCCGGATACTGATCCTCTTGCTGGGGGCCGCCGGCCTCCTTACCCTCTGCGTTGGAGCGACAGTCGGGGCTGTTGCCATCTGGACCCTGGCGCCGCGTCTGGCGCCGTCTGCCCCCGCGGCCGCGGCCGCGGGTGGGCCAGAGACCGGTGCCACCCTCGGTACCGACCTCGACGGGCATACCTGGACGCTCACCGAACTGGAGGGACGCCCGTACGTCCTGAGCTTTTGGGCGAGCTGGTGCGGGCCGTGCCGCGAAGAATTGCCGGAGATGCAACGATTGGCCGGCGAGTTCGCGTCCAAGGGCGTGGTGGTTATTTTGATCAACGACGGTGAGTCAATCGACCAGGCCCAGGGCTACCTGCGCGAGCGGGGCCTGACGCTCCCCTGTATCCTGGATCGAACCAGTCAGTTGGGGCGCCGCTACCGGGTACGCGCCCTCCCGACGACCATTATGGTTGCCTCCGACGGGAGGACGACGGCACGGATGGAGGGCTGGGGCGGTCCGGAGCATCTCCGCCGGGCGTTCGAGACACTTGTTGACTGACCACGATCATCCCACTGCTTCCAACTACGCTGCCATCGGTTGGGCTCTTTACGATAGCACCGACTTCGGCGGCGCGATCAAGGCTTTCGAGCGTGCGATTACTGACCATTCGAATGACGTTGAGGCCCTTCGCGGGCTGGGTCGACTCCGCCTGGCGAGCAACGAGCTGGCGGTGGCCGTCATCCTGCTCGAACGAGCCGCTACCCTGATCGAGGCTGGTGCCCCTGCCGCTCACCAGGCTCGACTCACGATCGAGCGTGACCTGGCCTGGGCGTACGCTCGGCTTGGTCGCTACGATCTGGCGGCTCCGTTGCTGGACAGGCTGCCCGGGCAAACGCCGCTGGCCCGGCTCTTGGGCTCGTTTGGCGATCGAGCAGGCTACCGGCTTTCGCCCGGCTTTGAGACGGCTGAAGTACCGCTGGTGACTCGTGATCCAGTCCCGTTCGTCGAGGTGGAGGTCGGCAGTGGTAGCTACCTCTTCGTCATCGATACCGGTATCGGCGACGTAATCCTGGATAGTGGTTTAGCCCGTGATCTCGGTCTTCCCCTGTTTGGCGACGGGGAGGTGAGCGTCGCGGCCGCTCAGGGGGGGACCGTCGGCTACGCACGGTTGCCGCGCTTGAAGCTCGGCCCGGTTGAGGTGTACGACCTCCCGGTCGAGATCGCCGACGTGCGCCGGGCGGCGCCCCAACTGCACGGTTTCATCGGCACGAACCTGTTGGCGCGCTTTCGCCCGACGTTCGATCTGGCCCGCGGCCAGCTCCGCTTGGGGCCTCGCACTGAACCGTTCCACCCTGGTTCAGGTGCTCGGGCGGCTGGCTTCTGGCTCTTTGATGGTCACGTCATTCTGGCCCCCGGTGCCATCGGCCAGGACGAGACGCTGCTCGCCGTGGCGAGTGGGATCGCGGGGGCAGGGCTGTTCATGCCCGAGAGCTCCGTGCGCCAGGCAGGGCTCGCCGCGGCCCTGCGACCCGAGGAGGCGCTGACCGGCGTTGGCGGCGGCGGCGCCCAACAGCTGGTACCCGTCACGGTTCCCGAGGTCCGGGTCGGCCCCGTGG
>DOUV01001057.1 GCA_003520455.1 Chloroflexota bacterium
GTGCTCGCCGGGCGGGGCTTTGACGAGCCCGGGCCCTTCGTGGGTCACGGGATCGGCCTGGAGACGGTTGAGCCGCCGCTGCTCCGAGCCGATCAGTCGGCCGAGTTGCTCGCCGGTGAGGTGCTCTGCATCGAGCCAGGCCTCTGGCGCCAATCGTGGGGCGGCGCGAGTCTGGAGCAGGAGGTCATCGTCGGCGCAACGCCCGAGATCATCACGCCCACGCTGGTGCCGCTGGTTAGAGAGTGAGTGGACGACGCGAACCGGCTCGACTTGTCAGGTAAATTGAAAAAGTGGCACAATCAAGATGATGTTGTGGAAAAGGTTCAGTCGTACGGAGAAAGAGATGACAACCTCCAAACCGTCTCAAACCTTGCAGCCTCCACGCTACGTCGTCGGGCCAGACGGGCGGCCAACAGCCGTGGTGATAGACTTGCCGACGTGGAAAATTATCGTTGAGCGCTTGGAGGCGGAAGAAGATAACGACATTCTGCGGGAGGCTGCTGCTGACCTGGCAGCACTGGCAAGCGGCGCCCTTCCGAGCGGCTGGAAGACGCTGGATGAATTCGAGGCTGAGTTGGACGCGTTGGAGGAAGCAGGTGAGCTACCAGGTTAGCGTCTCGCCCGCTGCCCAAGGCGAGATCAAGCGCTTGCCCGGGCATATCCGTCAGCGAGTCCGCCGGGCGATCCGCGCACTTGCCGATGATTCGAGGCCCGCTCACACCCAGAAACTTGATTTTGATGTGGCGCGTGCAGAGCCACGGCGATTACGATTGGGGCACTGGAGAATCGTATACGCGGTTATTGAGACGGAGATACACTGAATGGTAGCCATCGTGGCTGTGCGTCGTCGACCTCCCTATGACTACGATGATTTGCCCGAGTTATTTAGTGACATAACCACGTGAGTACGCGCTTTCATTTTCAGGAGGACTGAGCAATGGCTGTTGAGATCAGCATCAACCGTGCCACCAAGACGATGGTCTTTCCGGCCGGGGAAGCCGACAGGATTCAGGAGATCGTTGGCGGGCGCATGCGCAAGGTCGGATCGCTCACCAGTGCGGGCGGCACGAACCGCTTTGTCGCCGGCGGCGATCTGGATGAGTTGGCTGAAATGTTGCGGGCCGAGGGCTACGTTGTCTACCTGGTTGGTCAGAAGATCGAGATCGAGGAAGACGAAGAAGACGAGTGGTGGAATGAGTAATCGCCGCAGATGCAAGCGGGGCCGGCCGAGCAGGCCGGCCCCGCTCTTGGTGTGTAAGGAGCCCGGGGCGTGCGGTCTCGACCAGGGTTGCTAGTCGCGACGCGCGGCACCGTTGGAGGCCAGGCGTGGAAGATCATCATAGGAGAAGGCTCCGGGAAAATCTTGCGCCACCGCTTTTTGCTTGCCACTCCACCGGTCGATATCGAGTCGGTAAACCGTCGTGCGGGCCATCTCCTCGGTAATGATTGGCCGGTAGTCCCTCCCCGGCCGCAGGTGGGGAAAATACTTATCGAGCAGCATCTGCAGCGCGTGCGTCGCTTCCGTCTCGTCGGAAACGATGGCAATCCGGCCGAAGATGACCACACTCGCATATTCGACGCTGAACTCGCGGGCCGTGTCCGCAGGCAATAGCCGCCCCATCTCGCTGACACTGAAGCAGGCACGCTCGTCCGCCTCGACGTTCGTCCGCGTGCGGCCGATACGGGCAGTGTGCAGGTAGATCGCGTGCGTGGCCTCATCGAAGGCAAACAGGTTGCTGTTGATGAAGGGCTGATGCTCAGACGTGGTCGCCAAGGCGCCAAAGGGGGCCCGGTGGAGCAGCGCCCCAATCCAGGCTTCGTCCTCGACCGCGCGGTCGCGGCGACGGACCTGGTTGATCGAACGAGTCGTATCGTTGCTTGCCATGAATGGATCTCCTGGTGATGTGCGCTGGCCAACATCGCGTGCGGGTGTTACGATACCTGGCGAAGTGGCCTGAGACAAGTGCCATTTTTTGCAGAAGCAGGCAGTCCATTCGCCGGGAACATCGATGAACGATTTGCCGCTTGCACTCGACCGCGCGGTGTCGCTACCGCTCCACCGGCAACTGTACGAGGGCTTGCGAACGGCGACACTCGACGGGCGCTCACCGCCGGAACGCAGTTGCCGCCCAGCCGGCGCCTGGCAGCCCAGCTCGAGATCAGCCGTGCCACCGTCACCCGGGCCTACGACCAGCTTGTCGCCGAAGGCTATCTGGAGGCTCGGCAGGGAGCCGGTACCTTCGTTGCCGCCGTTGGCCTCACGCGCCAGGCATCGCCCCAAGACCACACAGCCCGCGGGGCCCTTGGATGGTTGGAGGGAGCAGACTGGCCCGCCCCGCCCCGTTTCGACTTCCGCTACGGCTCGCCGGATGCGGATGAATTGGCCCTCGCGCTATAGCACCGGCTCATTGTCCGCCAATGGCGCCGGGTAGTGCCCGCCCTCCTGGCCTACGGCGACCCCGCAGGAATGTGAGCCTAGAACATCGGTCAAGGAGTCGTTGCGCGGGTGAGAACGTGGTTCG
>DOUV01000015.1 GCA_003520455.1 Chloroflexota bacterium
CCAAAATGGGCGAACCGTGAGCGTATTGCAATGCTGTATAGATTCTGATGCACTGATGCGGCATTCTCTCCTACGGGGGTATCCGCAGGATCCCGCACTGGGGAGCCCCACCGGGGCCCCTATGGGATCCAAAAACGACAGCCCGGCCCTGGTGTGGGAAGAGCTGAGCTGTGCCCCGAGAGGAGGAACTGGCTCGGACGATCTACGCGGACCCGGGCGTCCTGGTACATGCGTGGCTGGCTGCTGGCCTGGCAGGCCGCCGGAAAGGGTTGCAGGTTGGAAGGTTGCAGGTTGGGCGATGCCCTGGCAGTGCCTGGCAATAGCCTGGAGGGGCTCACGGCCTCATCAGGCGTGCTGGTGTTTGCGGCACGATGCCCTGGCAGTGCCTGGCAATGCCCCGTAGGGGCGCACGGCGGTGCGCTGTGGTCGGCGCAGTACCGGCGGACCCACCGCGACCCAATCCTGGCGGAGGCGGCTAAAGGGATTGCCATTACGCCCACCCCTTCGCCCTCAGGGGTGGGCGGCGGCCCGCAGGAGATGCTCTGCCTACCGATCGAGATGATGCACGGCTGGTTCTTTGGGGTGAACGCTGCCCGCGTCAAGGCGGAATTGCGCGAGAAGATCCTCCGCTACCGGCGCAACTGCTTCCGCGTGCTGTGGGAGGCCTTCCAGCGTGAGGCCCTGGCGTAGGAGTCGCCGGCGGCACCCCTGGCGCAGGTCCGCGGGCTGGCGCTGGATGCCAGTGGCTTGGGACAGCGGTTTACGGTGTTGATGGTAAGCGTGGTCTACTGTGACGCTGGCAGCCCCGTGGCGTGGGAGGTGTAATGCCTTCGCCGAGGAGAACTAGTTCTTTGAGCCTAAAGGGCGGTCGAGAGACCGCTCTTTTTTCATGTCTACTTGATGGTGGGGAGGGATTATGTCCCTCTGGCCTTTCCTGTAAGCTGGAAGGTAGCAGGCAAGTGGAGGAAACTCGGTGTACCTACGATAGAAGGAGGTTCCAGCGATGGGCGATCAGTTTCCAAAGGTCAAAGTTGCTGCAGCCCATGCGGCGTCCGTCTTTCTCGACCGTGAGGGGTCGATCGCCAAAGCGTGTGCCCTCATCGCTGAGGCGGGACGAGAAGGGGCGCGCCTGGTGGTCTTTCCAGAGGCCTTCATCCCCGGCTATCCGTTTTGGATCTGGACCCACACGCCCACGACCGGCGCGCCGCTCTTCTACGATTTCTACACCAACTCGGTGGAGATTCCGAGTGCTGCAACGGACGCTCTGGGAGAAGCAGCCAAGAAGGCAGGTACCTATGTCGTGGTGGGGGTGAGTGAGCGGGTCGGAGGCACCCTCTACAACACGTTACTCTACATCGACGACAAGGGCCAGATCATGGGACGACACCGGAAACTCCAGCCTACCCACGCCGAGCGCACAGTTTGGGGCAAGGGCGACGGGAGTGACCTGGTGGTCTATGATACCCCCTTTGGTAAGCTGGGGGGCTTGATCTGCTGGGAGCACACGATGGACCTGGTCCGCTACGCCATGGCGTGCCTGGGCGAGCAGATCCACGTAGCCGCCTGGCCCGCCATCTCAGCTATCAGCCACAACCCGCATTCGGGCATCTTCGATTCGGTGACCGAGGCGGCTGCGCGGCACCACGCGCTCGCCGCGCAGACGTTCGTTATCAACGTTCAGTCGTGCATCGATGCCGATACGATCAAACGGCTGGGATTGGAGAGTCAACCGGAGATGGCCAGGTCCGGGGGCGGGTGGACCGCTATCATCGGTCCAGACGGCCAGATTCTTGCGGGTCCTCAGCGGGACGAGGAAGCGCTCCTGTTTGCTGAGCTCAACCTGGCTGACATTGTCTTCGTCAAATATGCCTGCGACTCTGTCGGCCACTACGCCCGGCCGGATGTCGTCCGCTTGCGGTTGGATCGTGCTCCGCAACTGTTAGTGGAAGGGTTTCAGGCCTTTGCCGGCGGTGTCGTCCCGGCGCCAGAGGCCGCCGAAGTCACTGCTGAGAGTGGGTGACAGGGCCAGTGCCAAGGTCCAGGAGGAAGATGAAAATGGCTTGCCTGGCTGCGGTGGTTCCTGAGGGCTCAAACGGTGCTGCGAGGCGTCTGGTAGCCACCCTCGACCAGCTGTCTTCGGTGATCCGGCAGCAAGGGCTTCACCCCGAAGTCGAAGGGTTGGTAGCGGAGTTGAGGGCGGATGCCGAAAAAGTGGCGATTGCTTCCCACGGTTGAGCCGTCGGCCAAGAAGGGAGAGGCTTGTTATGTGTATGTGCTCGTTTGGTGGGGCGGCGGTCCTCCAAACCTATGATCCCAGTCAGTCGCAGGTGAAGAAATTCAAGTTTACCCCGGGCGAAGGACTGACGATTACCTTCCAGGGAGCGGCTCCGTCGGAAGCCCGGCGGCCCGGTAACAAGTTCTGGCCGGAGGAGGATCAGGAGGCTCTTATTCAGACCGCGATGACCGGAGGAACATAAGGTTGAATTCGGAGAGATGAAACGTTCGGACCCGCGAGTACATGACGAATGCCGGGGTCTACCGGAGCTCTCTCTCCATATGAGCCGGAATGGGGCCACGCTCGACGGATCTGGGAGTCACAGGATTCGGGCCTGCGGTGTGCTGGACCTCACCCGATATGGAGTCAGACCATTCCGGAGGATGAAGGTCTAGCATGGCGAAACACCGCGTCTTGCTCCTATGCGCTCAGGCGCTGTTGGGGGAGAGTCTGGAGCACATCCTCAGCACGGTGGAGGATGTAGAATTGCTTGGCTCGCGAGTGCTGGACGCTCAACTCTTGGCCAGACTGTTCACGGAGGTGCCAGACATCGTACTTATCGCCGAGGAGGAGGGGGAATCTGAGAGCGTGGCTACCCTGATAGCTCAGATTTTGGAACAGTACCCTGACCTTCCGATAGCCCGTGTCGGATTGATGCAAAACATCATTCGCCTCTACACCTCGCGCACCCTGCCCGCACGCAGCGCCGACCTGATCGAGACGATCCGGAGTCTGCCTGCTCGCTAGCCTGACGGGTGCAACGAAGAAGAGCGCTCACATCAACTATATGGGAGGTGCCAGGAGGAGGACACTCTCGCTGACTATGTCGCTCGCTTTTCAGAGGAACAAATCTGTGTAGGTCGAGCATTGCAGGGAACCGGGTCGAATATTGCCACCGCGCTTCCTCCCGCTGGGTCGAGAATAGGGCGGTGTGCGCTGATGGGGGGTTGGATTCTTCGTCCCATGCCAGCCCGTCACGACGCACCGGAATCGAACGGGCCGGATGGGGAGCCAGACAGAACGATGATGAGGTGGGGGTAGAGCCCATGCAAGTCGCGCGAATTTCTAGACGGCGTTTGAGTGTCACCAAAGGGGGTCTGTTCCTCGGGCTGCTGGTTGGGTTGCTGACGGTCGGGACAGTCTATCTGGCCGAGGCGGCTCCGCCGGCCCAGTCGGCTGCGGAAGGTCAGACCCTCTTTCAACAAAAGTGCACCGCCTGCCACACCATCGGTGCTGGCCGGCTGGTGGGTCCCGATCTCAAGGAGGTCACGACCCGGCGGGATCGCGACTGGTTGGTCCGTTGGATCTCGGGACCAGACAGGATGCTGGCGCAGAAAGATCCCATCGCTACCCAACTTCTTCAGGAGAACAACGGGGTGCCGATGCCCAACCTGGCGCTCACGCAAGCCCAGGTTGCCTCGCTGATCGCCTACCTGGAGACCCAAGCTCAGCCTGGCGCCTCAGCGCAACCCGCCGGCGCGCAGCCAGCGGCCCAGCCTGCGGCGAATCTGCTGTCCGGCGACGCACTCAGGGGGAAGGCTCTTTTCACGGGCGTGACGCGTTTTCAGAACGGGGGCCCGCCCTGCATGGCGTGTCACAGCGTAGCCGGTATCGGTGCGTTGGGCGGTGGCGCGCTCGGGCCGGACTTGACCCCGGCGTTCAACAAGTATGGCGAAGCGGGCTTGGCCAATTTTCTGGCGACCGTGCCGCTCCCGACGATGAATGCGGTCTGGTCCCGGCAGCCGTTGGCACCGCAGGAGCAGGCGGACCTGCGCGTCTTCCTGCAGCAGGCCGTGGCGCAGCGGTCTACCCAGGCGGTCGGCCAACTGGCCCTGCTGGCGGTCGCCGGGGCGGTCGTGTTGCTGGCGCTGGCGCAACTCTACTGGCGGCGGCGTCTGACGGCGATCCGGCGGCCTATGGTGAAACGGACGATCTGAAACACGCCGATCGCTCTGCGCCGGCGTGCAGGCAGGTCGTCCTGGGACACACCATCGGACCCCTCGCTGGTTGGCACGGGACGCAGATGGACAACTGAGTCGTCTGGAATGAGATTCTGGACATTCATATCTCTTACGGAGGCGAACAAGATGGGCTGGATTCAAGATCTAGTGGAGCCGAAAGCGCGCCAGTGGGAAGAGTTCTACCGCAACCGCTGGCAGCACGATAACGTTGTCCGCAGCACGCACGGGGTGAACTGCACCGGCGGCTGTTCGTGGGCAGTGTACGTCAAGGATGGTATCATCACCTGGGAGATGCAGCAGACCGACTACCCCCTGTTGCAGCCTGGCCTGCCCCCCTACGAGCCGCGCGGCTGCCAGCGCGGCATCTCCGCCTCGTGGTACGTCTATAGCCCCATCCGGGTCAAGTACCCCTATATGCGCGGCGCGCTGATGGATCTTTGGCGGGAGGCCAAGGCGAAGCACGCCGACCCCATCTTAGCCTGGGGTTCCATCGTGGAGGACGAGCAGAAGCGCACCCGCTTCCAACGCGCCCGCGGCAAGGGTGGCTTCCGCCGTGCCACCTGGGACGAGGTGCTGGAGATCGTCGCCGCTGCGTGCCTCTACACGGCAAAGAAGTGGGGGCCGGACCGCGTGTTCGGTTTCTCCCCGATCCCCGCGATGTCGTACCTGTCGTACGCGGGCGGCTCGCGCTTCTTGCAACTCTTCGGCGGCGTCAACATGAGTTTCTACGACTGGTACGCCGACCTGCCGAATGCCTTCCCCGAGATCTGGGGCGACCAGACTGATGTCTGCGAGAGCGCCGACTGGTACAACTCCAAGTACATCATCTCGATGGGCTCGAACCTCAACATGACGCGCACGCCCGATGTGCACTTCATCTCGGAGGCGCGGTACGAGGGCGCGAAGTTTGTCGTCATCGCCCCAGACCTCAGCCAGGTCGCCAAGTACTCCGACTGGTGGATCCCCATCCAGGCCGGGCAGGACACGGCGCTGTGGATGGCGGTCAACCACGTCATCCTCAAAGAGTTCCACGCCGATCGCCAGGTGCCCTACTTCGTGGACTACCTCAAGCGGTACACCGATGGCCCCTTCCTCGTGATGCTGGAGAAGGATGGGGACCACTATCGTCCCGGCCGGCTATTGCGGGCCAACCGTCTGGCCCGCTACCGCGATGTCGAGAACGGCGACTGGAAGTTGCTGGTCTACGATCAGCAGAGCGACCAGCCGCGCATGCCCAAGGGGACGGTCGGTTTCCGCTGGAGTGATGAGAAGGGGAAGTGGAATCTGAAGATGGAAGACGGGTTGGACGACAGCCCGATCGACGCCGTGCTGACCTTCCTCGGACAGCAGGATCAGGTCGCGCAGGTGGCCTTCTTCGAGTTTGCCCAGGGCCAGACTTCCCTGCGTGGCGTTCCGGTGAAGTACATCGACACGAGTGAGGGCCGGGTGCCCGTGACGACCGCTTTTGATCTGCTTATCGCCCAGTTCGGCGTCGGACGCGGCCTGCCCGGCGACTACATCACAAGCTATGATGAGGATGCGCCCTACACCCCAGCCTGGCAGGAGCAGTACACCGGCATCGGCCGCGACACTGTGATCCGCCTGGCGCGCGAGTTCGCCGGCAACGCCGAGGCCACCCAGGGCCGCTCGATGATCATCGTGGGCGCCAGCATCAATCACTGGTACAACAATAACCTGTCATATCGCGCGCCGATCACCGCCTTAATTCTATGTGGCTGCTGCGGACGGAACGGTGGGGGTATGAATCACTACGTCGGCCAGGAGAAACTCACCCTGGTGGCCCCCTGGAATAGCCTGGCCTTCGCGCTGGATTGGGTCAAGCCGCCCCGCCGCCAACAGTCGCCGACCTGGCACTACGTCAACAGTGACCAGTGGCGCTACGAGGGTGACTTCTCCGACTACTCGCCGATTCCGCCGGAAACACGCTGGGCGAAAGGTCATGCCATGGATCTGGAAACCATGGCCGTGCGCATGGGGTGGATGCCCTTCTATCCGCAGTTCGACCGCAACTCGTTGGATATGGTGCACGAGGCGGAGGCCGCCGGTGCGAAGACGGACGAGGAGATCATCCGCCGGGTGGTCGGGCAGTTGAGAGAGGGAAAGACTCGCTTTGCCGTCGAAGATCCTGACGCACCGGAGAACTGGCCCCGCGTCTGGATCATCTGGCGCGGGAACGCCATCCAGTCCAGCGCCAAGGGGCACGAGTTCTTCTTGCGCCACTACCTGGGCACCCACGACAACGCGGTCGCCGACGAACACGCCAAAGGCAAAGTGAAAACCGTCACCTTCCGCGAGCCGGCGCCTCGTGGCAAGATGGACCTGGTCGTGGACCTCAATTTCCGCATGGACTCGTCGGCGTTGTACTCCGACATCGTGCTGCCGGCAGCTTTCTGGTACGAGAAGAACGACCTCAATAGTACCGACTTGCACTCCTTCGTCCACCCGCTGTCGGCTGCCGTGCCACCAGTCTGGGAGGCCAAAACCGACTGGGAGATCTTCAAGGCCTTCGCCAAGAAGGTGAGCGAACTGGCGCCGTCCGCCTTCCCCTTCCCGGCCAAGGATCTGGTAGCCTTCCCTCTCATGCACGATACGCCCGACGAACTCGCCCAGACGGAACCGCGTGACTGGAAAGCGGGCGAATGCGAGCCGATTCCGGGGAAGACGATGCCCCACCTGGCAATGGTCGAGCGCGACTACGTCAATCTGTACAACCGGTTCATCTCTCTTGGCCCGCTGCTCCGAAAAGACGGTATTAACGGCAACGGCGTCCAGATTCCCATCGAGCCGTTTTACGACCAGCTGCTGCAAAACCCCGTCGGTGGTTCACCCGATCCGCGCCATATGCGCTGTGTGGAGTGGGACGGCCACAAGTATCCATGTCTGGAAGATGCGCTCGATGCGGCCAACACGTTGCTTCACCTGGCCCCGGAGACGAATGGCGAGGTGGCCTATACCGCCTTCAAACACGAGGAGGAGCGTGTGGGCCTGCCCCTCGCCGATCTGGCCGAGAAGGCACGCAGCGTCCGTATGACCTTCCTCGACCTCACCCGCCAGGTGCGGCGCACGCTCATCAGCCCCTGCTGGACGGGTATAGTGAACGATGGCCGGCCCTACGCGGCGTGGTGCATGAATATCGAACGGCTCGTGCCCTGGCGGACACTGACCGGTCGCCAGCACTTCTACCTGGACCATCCCTACTATATCGACTTCGGCGAGCATCTGCCGACCTTCAAGCCCAAACTCGATCCCCGGAAGACGGGCGATATCGTTACCAGTCCGGTGGATGATCAGTGCCTGGTGCTCAACTACATCACCCCGCATGGCAAGTGGAACATTCACTCTACTTACAAGGATAACCACCGCATGCTGACTCTGTCCCGGGGGATGGATCCGATCTGGATCAACGACAAGGACGCCGAGCGGATTGGGCTGCAGGATAACGACTGGGTGGAGGTCTATAACGACAATGGGGTGGTCGTGACCCGTGTGGCCGTGAGTGCCCGGGTCCAGCCGGGGACGTGTCTGTACTACCATGCCGTCGAGCGGACGATCTACATTCCTAAGTCCCAGATTCGAGGGAAGCGGCGGGCCGGTGGACACAACAGCCTGACCCGCACTCGGATCAACCCGGTGGAACTGGCCGGCGGCTACGCTCAATTTACCTACGGCTTCAATTACTGGGGCCCAATTGGCATCATGACGCGCGACACTTACGCGGTGGTGCGTAAACTGGAAAAGTTGGAGTGGTGAGCCCGGGACCATGTTGACCGGCGAGTTCCCCGAGTAGGCTGGTAGCGGCGTAGATCGACCGGTTCCCACCCAGGGCGATGGAGGGCGGACCATTGGCGACGTCGCCTGTCATCCGGAAACGTCTGGAGATGCAGGGCTTTGTGGATCTTGACGACGCCGTGCTGGCGGAGGTGGGCCCCTGGCTGCGGTTTTCGCCGGCACTCTGCACGGTATTGGTCGGGGTCGGTACTGCATTCGCCTCGGCGGCGGTGCTCTGGGCGTTTGTGCCCATCGCCGTTCTCGGGGCGGTCTTCCCGACGCATCCGTTCGATCTTGTTTACAACTACGGGCTCCGCCGCCTGATTGGCACACGCCCCCTTCCGCTGAACGGTCCACCGAGGCGGTTCGCCTCGGTGGTTGCGGCCGTCTGGCTCGTCGCGACGGCCTGGGCGTTTGGCGCCGGGCTGATGTGGGTCGGCTACCTCCTGGGGGGCGTCCTCGCGGGCGTGACCGCCATTGACAGCGTATCGCACTTCTGCATTCCATCGCTAATCTACGGTGCTCTGTTCAGTGATCCCAGTGGGGAAACAGACAACTTTGCCCGCAGAGTGTCACTTCGGCATCGTGATTAGGCGACTCCAAGATTGAGAAGGGAGAGAAGTTATGAATATTCGTGCCCAGGTTTCGATGGTTTTCCACCTGGATAAATGCATCGGCTGCCATACCTGCAGTGTTGCTTGCAAGAACATCTGGACCGATCGCAAGGGCACCGAGTACATGTGGTGGAACAACGTGGAGACCAAGCCAGGCACTGGCTATCCCACCCAGTGGGAGGACCAGGAGAAGTACAAGGGCGGCTGGGAGAAGAACGGCGGGAAGCTGCGGCTGAAACTGCACGGGCGACTGGGCGCGCTGACCAACATCTTCTTCAATCCCTACCTGCCCACCGTCGATGACTACTACGAACCGTGGACCTATGACTACGAAAATCTCTTCAATGCCCCCGAAGGGGATGACCAGCCGACGGCGCGCGCCATCTCGATGATTACCGGCCAGCCGATGGAGATCGAGGCTGGGCCCAACTGGGACGATGACCTGGGCGGCTCGCCGGTGTACGCGGCCAACGATCCCAATCTGGAAGGACTCTCCGAAGAGGAGCGGGAGCAACTGAGCGAGATTGAGCGGGTCGTCTTCTTCTACCTGCCGCGCATCTGCAATCACTGCGTAAACCCGGGGTGCGTTGCGGCCTGCCCGGCGGGTGCGATCTACAAGCGCGGCGAGGATGGCATCGTGCTGATCAGCCAGGAGAAGTGCCGCGCCTGGCGCATGTGCATCTCCGGCTGCCCCTACAAAAAGACCTACTTCAACTGGTCTACCGGCAAATCCGAAAAATGCATCCTTTGCTATCCGCGTCTTGAGAGCGGCCAGCCGCCGGCCTGCTTCCACTCCTGCGTGGGGCGCATCCGCTACCTAGGCGTGTTGCTCTATGATGCCGACCTCATCGAGGAGGCTACCAGCGTCGCCGACGCCGAGTTGGTCGATGCTCAGCGGGCCATGATCCAAGATCCGTTTGATCCGCAAGTGATCGCCTCCGCGAAGGCCAACGGCATCTCTGACGCCCTCATTGACGCGGCCCAAGAATCGCCGGTCTATAAGTTCGTCAAGCAGTGGAATCTGGCCCTGCCCCTCCATTCCGAGTTCCGCACTCTCCCGATGCTGTTCTACGTCCCCCCGATGCTGCCGGTCCTGGCCTCGGTGAAAGATGGCAACTACAATGTGGCCGGTGCGACGAGTGGCGGACTGGCGCCGATGCTGAGCTCGCTGGATCGCGCGCGTATGCCTCTGCGTTACATGGCCCACCTGTTTGCAGCTGGCAATGAAGAGATCGTGGCCGAGGTCTACCGCAAGCTGATCGCGGTACGAGTCTACATGCGGGCCCAGAAGGTGAACGATGTGACTGAGACCGAGGTCCAGCAGGCCCTGGCCCAGGGCAAGACCACGCCCGAGGAGGTCGAAGCAATCTTCCGCCTGACCTCTCTGCCTACGTTTGAGGAGCGCTTTGTCATCCCGCCCCTGGCCCGCGAGGTCTCGATCGAGCAGACTTTGGATCCCTTTACGCACAAGCCGGCGGCCGGGTTCGGTTTTCGTAAGGCGCCGGCACGGGGAGCGTAATGATGGCTGTCGAATATTCCGAACGGCGTCTCTTCCAACTCTTTGCCGAACTTCTCGACTATCCCAAGTCCGATCTGACTGACGCGGTGCGAGAATGCGTGGCGTGCGTCGCGGTGCACAGCGCGGAAGCGGCGACGCTCTTCCGCGAGTTCGAGGTCTTAGTGAGCGAAACCTCGCTGGGGCGGCTGCAAGAGATCTACAGTGGCGTCTTTGACCTGGATGCGGCCTGCCATCCCTACGTCGGCTATCACCTCTTCGGCGAGAGTTACAAACGTAGCGTCTTCCTGCTCGAGCTGAAAAAGCGCTATCGGGCAGCGGGTCTTGTCGCCGAGAACGAATTGCCGGACCATCTGGCCGTGTTGCTCCGCTTTCTGGCGATCACGGATGATGCGACCCTGGCCAGCGAGATTGTCCACGAGGCGCTGCTGGCGGCCCTGGATCGGATGACCGGTAAGGCAAAATCCGCCGGGTACGATGAGCAAGAATCCGTCGAGACAGACGATAGCCAGAAGCAACGTCACCCCTACCGCGGGGTGCTGGAGGCCATGCGGCTGGTACTGCAAAGCTTCCCGGCGAATAACCAGGGGACCACAACGGAAGGTGCAGGCTCGGTGACCGAAGACGGTGAGTTGGTTGCGAGTCGCTCGCCGCGCGTTGGGTGATATTGAAGGGGGCAGCCATGTTCGACACTGTGCTGTTTATCGTCTTTCCCTACGTGGCCGTCGTTTTGGCCGTTTTCGTGGGAATCTACCGCTATTCCAGTAACCGCTTCTCCTATTCGAGTCTCTCGTCACAGTTCTTGGAGAACCGCACTCTCTTCTGGGGCTCGGTGCCCTGGCACTACGGGGTGATCATCGTCCTGACGGCTCACTTCCTGGCACTCCTCTTCCCAGGTCAATGGGCGGCGTTCATCGCGGCCCCGGTGCGTCTTTGGGTCCTGGAGGTCACCGGGTTAGCGCTGGCGCTGATCGCCATTATCGGGCTCACCCTGCTGATTCTGCGGCGGATATACAACCCGAGGGCCTTCACCGTTACATCAATCATGGACTGGGTTCTCCTCTCTATACTGCTGGTTCAGGTCGTACTGGGTTTCTGGGTGGCTCTCTTCTACCGCTGGGGATCGGACTGGTTCCTGCATACGGCTGTTCCCTGGCTCGTCTCCCTGGCGGCCCTCAACCCCCAGATTCAGTACGTGACTGTGCTCCCCTGGGTGGTCAAACTGCACATGCTGACCGGGTTGCTGATCATCGCTCTCTTTCCGTTTACCCGCCTGGTGCATGTGTTCACCTTCCCTATCACCTATCTCTGGCGCCCCCATCAGGTCGTCGTCTGGAATCAGCGCCCGCCTCAGTTGGAGAAAAAGTAGACTCGACTTCCCGGTGTGCAGATTACGGAGTGGCCCCTGGCCCGGGGCGGCCACGTGAAGGAACGGGAGGGGCAAAGGCCCCTCCTTTCCGCCGCTTTCCCTCCAATGTCTCCAACACCGTGTGGCGAGGGCTCGGAGCCGGCGAGAGGCCGTGGGTCGCCTTGATGTCAGGAGTTTCGATGAAAACGCTGGATGAACTTCTGCGGGCGAGTGCTGCCCTGCATCCCCACCTTTGCCCCCGCCAGGTTCTCGGAGTGCGGATGGGTCTCCTGGCCGGGGAGGTGCTCGAGTTGGATGTGCCTCGACACGATAAACGCCTGCTCGCCGTCGTCGAAACCGACGGGTGCGCGGCGGACGGTGTGGCCGTCGCGACCGGTTGCTGGGTCGGCCGCCGTACGTTGCGGATCGAGGATTACGGGAAAGTGGCGGCGACGGTCGTCGATACCCGCACCGGTCGGACGGTGCGGGTTGTCCCCAGGCCCTCTGTGCGCGAGCGGGCGCGGGTCTATGCTCCCGAGGCAGAGACGAAGTGGCAGGCGCAACTGCTGGGGTATCAGCGCATGCCGACGGCCGAACTCCTCCTGGCCCAGGAAGTTGTGCTCGCCTCTGCGCTTGAGGAACCGTTGAGCAAAGTGGGCTCCCGCGTGATCTGTCAGCTCTGCGGGGAGGAGATCCTCAATGAGCGAGAGGTCGTGCGGGATGGATTGACGCTCTGCCGCGCCTGCGCGGGCAAGCGCTATTACCAGGTGCTTGAGGAATCGGTGCCACTGCCCGTCGGGGCGCTCCTGTTCGAGGGATAAGGCGTTCCGCGTAGGCCGTTGGCCGTGTGGCTGCCCGACTGGCTGTGGCCCGCTGCCAGCCTCAGCTGGCGGAAGGTGTTGAAAGAACGCATGGGGACGACTGCGCCGCACGGAATTCGCGATCTGTACTCCGGCTACTTTGCCCTCGTGATGGCCACCGGCATCATCTCCATTGCAGCCCATCTGCTGGGAATGATGCC
Source organism: Chloroflexota bacterium (assembly GCA_003520455.1). The sequence goes on from DOUV01000015.1 coordinate 12,525, forward strand.
GGTGGCCTGGATCCTCTTCGGCATCAATGTCGGGGCCTATGTTATTCTGTGGCTCGTCACCTTCGTGCGCGTGTGGCGCTACTTCCCCCGCCTGGTCGCAGACCTGACCGATCATACCCGGGGACCTGGGTTCTTCACCCTGGTCGCCGGGACGTGCGTACTGGGAAGCCAGTTTGTGATCCAGGTCGGCGACTACACGATTGCGCGCTCCCTCTGGTTGCTGGGCGTGCTCCTATGGTTCATCGTGATGTATGCCTTCTTCACAGCGGTGACGGTACGGGCGAACAAACCGAGCCTGGAGGTCGGGATCAACGGCGCCTGGTTGATCGCCGCTGTTGCGACTCAATCCGTCTCGATCCTGGGGGCGCTGGTTGCGTCGCAATACGATGCCCGGGAGGTGGTGCTTTTCATTGCCCTGGTCATGTATCTCATTGGATGCATGCTCTACCTGAGTATCATCACCTTGATCTTTTACCGCTTCACGTTCCTCGACCTGACGACGGCTGCCCTCACCCCACCCTACTGGATCAACATGGGCGCTGTGGCCATCACCACCCTCGCAGGTGCGACACTCATCTTGAGTGCTTCCCAGTGGGAGTTCCTGCAAGAAATCATGCCCTTTCTGAAAGGGTTTACCCTTTTTTTCTGGGCGACGGGGACGTGGTGGATCCCAATGCTCTTCATTCTGGGGGCGTGGCGTCACCTGTACAAGCGCTTTCCCCTCCGCTACGACCCTCAATACTGGGGCCTGGTCTTCCCTCTTGGTATGTACACCACCTGCACGTTGCAGCTGGCGAAGGCGACGGGATTCGCGTTCCTCCTCCCCATTCCCCGCTATTTCGTCTACGTGGCCCTGTTGGCCTGGGCCGTCACATTTGCTGGCCTCATTCACACGCTTGTCACTGACGGCGTCATCATCCCTCGACCGGTAGTAACCTCCTGACCAGACACCTGGCCTCGGTACCCGCGGCCCGGCCGGGGCTGCGAGGTGCATGGGGTGTGTACATCCTGCCGCATATGGCGGAGACCTCCGCATTGAACATTGACTGCTGGAGGCCCGCTTCATGTTGGCGGAAGTGGGAACGGCTGTCCCTGAAAATTCGCTTAATTCCTGCAATTCCTGGTGAGACCCCCTTGACAGGGGAACAACTCAGCAGTACAATCGAGACGTATCACGGTTTTGCTCCGGTAGATAAAAAAACGACATATATCGTTGGCGAGAGAAGAGCCGCACCCATGGCCGCCGGACCTCTCCACCAGAGTCTCGCCAACCAGTCGACAACTTCTCTCCCGGCGGTCGCACCTGCTTCATTGAGACGCAGAGGATCGCAATCGTTTCTCGATCCCTCCCCGATTGCTGACTGAGCGCAATCGACGTGAGTTCAGTGAGCGAGGTCGTAAGTCAGAGAGCCATTCCATCGCCGTGGATGATGCCGGTACTGCGAGAGACTGCCATCAGCGGTAGGACAGAGAGAGGACACAGCCATGGGCTACTTCGAGTCGCGGCCAGCCGAGGCATATGACTTCCAAGAGATCCTGTACACCAAGCAGGATTGGGTGGCAACGGTTACGATCAACCGGCCGTACAACTACAATGCCTACAGCACGCTAGCGCTGCGTGAACTGGCAACCGCTTTCCAGGATGCTGCTTTCGACGACCGCATCGCCGTCATTGTTTTCACTGGCGCGGGCCACCGGGCCTTCTGTACTGGCGGTGACGTGAAGGAGTACGAGGAGCTGTACACCTCCCGGCCTCGCGACTATTGGAAGTACATGGGGCTGTTCAAAGCCTACATCGAAAGCATCATGAACAGTGGCAAGCCGGTCATCGCCCGACTCAATGGGATGGCAGCGGGGGGCGGCAATGAATCGCAGCTCGCCTGCGACATCGCGGTGATCGCCGAACACGCCTGGATCGGCCAGGTGGGGACGCGGGTGGGCAGCGTGGCGGCTGGCGGGGCGACGCAGTGGCTGCCCCTGGCCGTCGGCGACCGGCGTGCTCGCGAGATGCTGCTCTTCAACGAGCGCATCCCGGCTTACAAGGCGCTCGAGTGGGGGCTCGTCAACCACGTGGTTCCCTCTGTGGTCCAAGACGACACCTTCATCGAGCGCGCGACCCCTGAGCAGATCGAGAAAGCCTTCAAGGGCCAGGACGGCTATGCCATCAGCCTCGAGAAGCTGGATGAGACCGTCAACACCCTCGTGCAGAAGTTGTTGCAACAGTTCCCCGAATGTACCCGCTACACCAAGCAGCAGGTGAACTTCTGGAAGGACCTGTCCTGGCATCAGACGATCGGCCACGCACGCGACTGGTTGGCCCTTCACTACACCAGCTATGAGCCGTGGGAAGGCATGCGCGCCTTCGTCGAGAAGCGTCCCGCCCAGTATATGAAAATGCGCCAGTTAGCGGCCGACAATGGCTCCAGCGAGTTTGTCTGGGGCCCCTACGAGCAGGATTGCCCCGGCTGCGGAGCGCAAGGGCTGCCGGCCGCCTTCGAGTACTGCGGTCTGTGCGGGGCCAGCTTGAACGGGCACGGCGACCCGGCGACCGAGCGGAGGGGGCAGTGACCTACGAGTACCTCGCCCTGGAGCAGGCTGGCGGTGTGGCGCGTCTGGTATTGAACCGCCCGCCGCTCAACGTCCTGCACATCCCGATGATGCGGGAGCTCAGTGCCGCCCTGGATGAGGTGGCTGGCGGCAGTGGGGTGAAAGTTCTGGTTCTCACAGGCGCTGGTCGCGCCTTCTGTGCTGGAGTCGATGTCGCCGACCACACCGTGGATCGCGTCCATGAGATGCTCGAGGTCTTTCACAGCGCGATTCGCCGGGTGATGAGCCTGGAGATACCGGTGGTGGCGGCGGTGAATGGTGCGGCCCTGGGGGGTGGTTGGGAACTGGCTATGGCGTGTGACATGGTCGTCGCCCGGGAAGATGCCAAGATCGGGCAGCCGGAGATCCAGTTGGCGGTTTTCCCTCCGGTGGCGGCCGCGCTGATGCCACGTCTCATCGGCTGGCCGCGAGCGCTCGAGTTGATCCTCACGGGCCGGGTGATCACGGCAGCCGAGGGCCAGAGCCTCGGACTTATCAACCAGGCATTGCCCGCCGAGGGCTTTTCCCAAGGAGTGGATCAATTTGCCAGCCGGTTCACAGTCCTCAGCCGGCCGGTGGTGCAACTGGCCAAGCGTGCCGTGCGGGAGGGCCTGGAGTTGGGAGCCCAGGCGGCTCTGGAGCGGGCCGAGGCCCTCTATTTGAATGAACTGATGCAGCTAGAAGACCCGCATGAGGGGCTGGCTGCCTTTATTGAGAAGCGCAAGCCTGTGTGGAAAAACAGGTAGAGGGAGGGGTAGCGTATGGCCGTCTTTGATGGCTGGCAGGGCAGATCGCTCGATGAGGTCTTGCTCCGCTGTCGGGAGCTCGTCGAAGATCCTGATTTTCCCACCGTGCGCCGCTGGCGAGAAGCAGGGGGCAAGGTCCTCGGCCACTTCCAGGTCTACTTCCCCGAGGAGATCGCGCACGCGGCCGGGATGTTGCCCGTCAAGGTGCGAGGGGCTCCCGTGGAGGCTCGCCAAGGCGACTCGCACTTCGGCTCGTACTTGTGCTCCATCCTGCGCAGCTCGCTGGAGCTGGCTCTGACCGGGCGGTTGCAGCTCGACATGTTTGTCAGCCACCCGATCTGCGACGCCGCTCGCAATCTGGCGGGTGTGTGGGGCCGGAATTTCACCTACCCGGCTCAAATTCTCTACCTTCCGCAGAACGCGAATTCTGGTTACGCGGCTCAATACCTTCGGGATGAGTACGCTCGTGTCAAGCAAGACATCGAAACGGTGACCGGCCGCGAGATCAGCGACGACGACCTGCGCCGCTCGATCTCCGTTTTCAACGAGAACCGCCGCTTGTTGCACGAACTGTACGCCATCAAGCGCGAGACCCCATGGCTGGTCTCCGTTGACGAAACCTATACCCTCGTCTCGGTCGGCGGCATGATCCCGCGCGAGGAGCACAACGAGCTGCTAAAAGCTGTCATTCCGCAGCTCAAGGCGCGGTCAGCCCGCAAGCAGGACAAGATCCGGGTGGTCTTCGAGGGCGGCTTCTGTGAGCAACCCCCGCTGGACCTTCTGCGGGTCATCGGCCAGTCCTGCTACGTGGTGGACGATGATCTGCTGATCGGCCTCCGCTGGATTCAGGAGGACGTACCCACCGACGGCGATCCGCTGCTGAACCTGGCGGAAGCGTACCTGAACCATTCTTCCTACAGTCCGGTGCAGCACGACCTCCGTAAGCCCAAGGAGAAGATGCTTCTCCGGCGTATCAAGGGCTCGGGGGCCGAAGCCGCCATCATCACCGCCGCCAAGATGTGTGAGCCCGGATTGGATGAGCAGGTGGCCTACTCGAAGGAGCTCGATGAGACGGGGATTCCCTACTTCATCAGTGAGTTTGAGGAGAAGATGACGGGCTTCGATCACCTCCAGATCCAGCTCGAGACGTTTGTCGAGAACATCCTGTTTGATTAGTCAGGTGGGGAGGACCAGCGATGACGGACAAGAAGGACGGGCACGAGATTGTTGGGAGAGGAGCCAAAGACGGCGGGCGCCTGTTCCGTGAATGGTTTGCTCGGCTCACCACTGCAGCGGAGCAAGGAGAATACACGGCTTATGTCTTCGTTATGGGGAGTATGGCTGAGATCCTCAGGGTCTTCGATCTCCACACGTCGTTTCCAGAGATCAACTCGCTGCAGACCGCGGTGCGCCGGGTCGCGCATGAGTATCTGAGCACTGCCGAGGATTACGGCTACTCCCCTGACATCTGTGGCTACGTCAAGGCAGACGTGGGGATGCAGCTCCGCAATGGGGAGCACCCGATGGGGCGGGTTCCGAAGCCCTCCATCGCGGTGCTGACCAATGCTTGCAATACCTACCTCAAGTGGGGCGAGATCTGGGAGCGGTTCTACAACATTCCGACCTTCGCGTTCGATGTTCCCGGTTCGCGCAGTGCCATCCAGGCCAACAATCAGACCTTACCTGGCGATGCCGACTTCGAGCGCGACCGTCGCTACGTCGAGTACCAGGTCAAGGAACTCATCGGACTCTGCGAGCAGGTGACGGGCAAGAAGTTCGACATCGATCGCCTGCGCGAGATCCTGGGGCATACCAACGAGATGAGCCGGAGTTGGAAGCGCGTCCTCGAGCTGAACCAGAGCATCCCGGCGCCCTTCAACGCCATGAGCGAGGGAACTATCTACCTGGGCGTGGCGAACGCCCTGCGCGGCACCCCCGAGGGCAGTGCCTACTTTCGGGACCTGGCGGAAGAGATGGAGTACAAGTCTGTCCACGGCATCGGGACATTGCCTGAGGAGAAGTACCGCCTGATCTTCGTGGGGGTTCCCTGCTATCCCATCTTCCGCCGCTTCTACGAACTCTTCGCCGAGTGGGGGGGCAACTTCGTCGGTTCCTCGTACTTGTGGTTCGCGGGGGGCGGGATGGATTTGGGGTTCGAGTACGACCTGAGCCGCCCGCTGGAGAGCCTGGCGGAAGGGATTCTCATGAGCGTGCGCCATGCGATGGATGCTATGTTCTTCCAGAACAGCGTCCTCGTCGACATGGTCGACACCTACCACGTCGATGGGATCGTCTACCACCCCATCAAAAGTTGCCGCACCGTCTCCACCGGCCTGGCCGACAATCGTCGCGCCGTGATGGACGCCTGCGACGTCATGACCTTGTTCATCGAGTCGGACATGATGGACAAGCGGGTGGTCTCAGAAGCGCAGATGAAGAACCGTATCGATGCCTTCTTTGAAGGCCTGGCTACCCGGAAGTTGCATTCGAGGGCCGCAGCCTAGTGCCGGTTCACATAACGTCGCTTGAGTTCGGGTGCCCGCATCCGCGCACACGAATTTGAGGCCTGACGAATGGCAGCTGTGGTCTGATTGGGGCAAGAGGTGGCGCCTGGTCGGGCGGAAGCGGTTGAGAGTCGGGATTAAGCACTGTCATTGGAGTGGAAGACCAGGGGCCGTCGCAGGGGATTAGCAGGAGGCGAGCGATGCAACCAACCGATACGCTGAAGGAAGAACATCGGGCCATTGAGAGAATGCTACAAGTCCTCGAACGTGTCTGTGGCAGGGTAGAGGACGGAGAAGAGATTACTCCGGATCATCTCGAAGGGATGCTGGAGTTCTTCAAGGTTTTCGCAGACAAATCCCACCATGGTAAAGAAGAGGCGTTGCTGTTCCCTGCGATGGCGGAAGCCGGTGTCCCGGTCGAGGACGGCCCCATTGCCCCCTTTCTTGAGGAACACGTGACGGGACGTGAGTATGTCCAGGGGATGAGCCAGACGGTCGATAGGTACAGGGAGTCGGTATTAGATGAGCATACGGTTGGGCGTGAATACGTCCAGGGCATGAGTGAGGCCGTTGCAAAGTACAGGAGCGGCGGCGACCATCAGGTTCTGTCTCGCTTTGCCGAGATTGCCAATGATTACATCGCTCTTCTGACCGGTCACATCGAGCGGGAAGACAACATGCTGTTCCCGATCGCCGATGCGCATCTCTCGGAAGAGCAGCAAGAAGAGTTGGAGCAGCAGTTTGCGATTGTCGATCGGGAGGAAATAGGAACTACCAGGCAGGAAGAGCTCCTTGAACTTCTGAACCATCTCGAGCGGGCGTGCTGAGCCGAAGAAGCGCAGGAATCACGCGAGGCTCACCACCGCGCGCAGCGCATCATACTGAAACGGGAGGGACTTATGGCCTACGCAGCAGGGGTCGATGTAGGATCGACGCAGACCAAAGCGATCATCGTGGACGAAGATCGACGGATCGCAAGCCGGGCCCTAATCGACACAGGCGCCAACGTGGTGAAGGCCGCCGAGAAGGCTTTCTTGGCCGCCCTCGAGGCGGGCAACATTCAGGAAGAGGAAGTCGCCTACGTCGTCGGGACCGGCTACGGGCGCTATAAGGTCACCTTTGGCGATGTCCAGATTACTGAGATTAGTTGCCACGCTCGCGGGGCCGTCCACATGTTCCCCGGATCGCGCACGGTGCTCGACATGGGCGGGCAAGATACCAAGGCCATCCGGGTTCGCCCTAACGGTGAGGTGCTGGACTTCTGCATGAACGACAAGTGTGCTGCTGGGACCGGGCGCTTCCTCCAGGCGGCTGCCTTCGCCCTTGAGATTCCGCTGGCCGAACTCGGCCCGACAGCCCTACGGGCTGAGAAGCCGGTGGCGATCAGCACGACCTGCACCGTTTTTGCCGAGTCCGAGGTGCTCTCCTGGCTGGGGCGCGGCAAGAAGATCGAGGATATCCTGATGGGCGTGCACCGATCCATCGCCACGCGGTCCATCGCCCTGATGCGCCGGGTGGGCATCGAGGATCAGGTCACCTTTACGGGTGGTGTCACCCGGAATCGTGGGATGGTCGAGGTTCTAAACCAGGCGCTGGGTCTCAAGATGAACGTGAGCGATGATTCTCACTACATGGGTGCCCTGGGTGCCGCCCTCTTTGCCATGGACCGCATTCTGAGCAGTCGCGAGCCTGCCGCTCTGAAGGAGGAAGCAGCGTGACATACACCGTTGGCATCGATGTAGGATCGACCTATACCAAGGCTATTATCCTGAGCGACGGCGGCCAATTGGTCGGGAAGGCGATGATCAAGACCGGCTTCCGCCTGGGTGAGGCGGCGGAACGGGTGTATCGGGAGACCCTGACCTCGGCCAGCTTGAATGAGAGTGACGTGGCTTACATCGTCAGCACCGGCTATGGGCGCTATCAGGTGGAATTCCGCGACGTTCAGGTCACTGACCTGACCGCTCAGGCGCGCGGTGCCTGCTTCTTCTTCCCGAACACCCGCACGGTGCTCGACGTGGGCGGCCAGACGATGAAGGCCAGCCGGCTCGACGAGCGCGGGCGGGTCCGATCGTTCCGGCTTAACGACAAGTGCGCCGCCGGCACCGGAGCCTTCCTCGAGAAGACTGCTCGCTACATGGGATACAACATCGAGGAGATCGGCCCGCTCATGGCAACCTCGAAGGAAACCGTGCCGATCTCCGGCGTCTGCGCTGTATTTGCCGAGTCCGAGGTCATCAACCACGTCTCGGCCGGGGCGACGCCAGCAGACATCATGCACGGCGCCATCGTCTCGCTGGTCGATCGCTCAGCGCAACTCATGAAGCGGGTCAAGATGGAACCCGAGTACACCGTATCGGGCGGAATCATGCGTTTTGAGACCATGGTCCGGGTCGTGCGCAACAAGCTGAAAGCTGAGGTCAACGTCCCGCCGGGAGACATGGTCCAGTATCTGGGCGCCATCGGGGCTGCCATGCTGGGCCACCGTCGCCTCGAGAAGATCCGCCTCGGGGGGCGGACCGAGCGCCTGGGGGTCGTGTTTGGCGATTAGCATGTGGAAGAGGGATCGGGTTCGTGGTTGCTACCACGCGCGAACCTCCGCTCTTTCATCTCTTCAAAAGATGGAGCCAGGATGAGACTCGCGAATCGTGTCGCGTTGGTCACCGGCGGTGGGAACGGGATTGGCCGGGCGACCGTGCTGCGCCTGGCGGAGGAGGGCGCGGCCGTTGCCGTCAACGATGTCAGCCTGACGGCGGCACGCGCCGTGCAGGCGAAGGTCGAGAGCGCCGGAGGCCGCGCGCTGGTGGTGGAAGCGGATGTCACCCGGCGTGATCAGGTGGAGGCGATGGTCGAGAACGTCGTCAGCCAGTTCGGCCGTCTCGACATCTTGATCAACAATGCCGGTATCAACCGCGATGCGCTCACCATCCGGATCAAGGACGGTGAGATCACGAAACTCAGCGATGACCAGTGGGATGCTGTCCTGGCCGTGAACCTCAAGGGCACCTTCCTGTGCGCCCAGGCGGCGGCGTTGCCGATGATCGAGCAGCGCTACGGGCGCATCGTGAACACAGCGTCGGTGTCGGCTCTCGGCAACATCGGCCAGGCGAATTACGCCGCCTCGAAGGCCGGGGTGATTGGTCTCACCAAGACCCTGGCGCTCGAATTCGCGCGCTACGGCATCACCGTCAACTGCGTCGCGCCGGGAGCGACGAAGACCCAGATGACGGCGGGGATTCCCGCCCACATTCTCGAGGCCAAGATCCAGCGAATTCCGTTGCGGCGGATGGCCGACCCGGAAGAAATTGCAAACGTCCATCTGTTCCTGGCCAGCGACGAGGCGAGTTTCGTCACCGGCCAGGTTATTTTTTGCGACGGCGGCACGACGGTCGGACGATAGTGTGGCTGAGGTGTGAGATGTCAGAAGCCGGTGTGATGGGGGTCAAGGCCGGGGCGAGGCGCGATGCGGAACTCCTCACGGAGGGCTGGACTCGCCGCTTCGTTGGCGCTCCCCCCCGGCTCCAAGAGACAATTGCTCTGTACGAGTCCCTCGGCTACGAGGTCCACCTGGAGCCGGTGCCGCCGGAGGCGCTGCAGGACGAATGCCAGGGCTGTCGCCTGGCGGTGACGTTGTTCCGAGTGGTGTACACGCGGCCAGTAGGAATGAGGGATTAGAGATTCGAGATTAGAGATTCGCGTTGGAGACGAATCAATCTCGAATCTCCAATCTCCACTGGAGGGATTGCCAATGGCGACAACTCGGAAAGTGCCGGTCTACTGCTACCAGTGTGTGGCCGGGCCGGACCTGTTGAACGTCGTGGTCCAGGACGACGTCGCCGTGGGGGTCGAACCGAACTGGGAGTTCCGTGATATCCACCCGGCTGCCGGGCGGGTCTGTGTGAAGGCCTACGGGCTCATCCAGAAAACGTACAATCCCTACCGGGTCCGGGCGCCGATGCGGCGCACCAACCCTCGCAAGGGGAAGGACGAGGACCCTGGCTGGGTGGAGATCAGTTGGGACGAAGCCCTGGGCGTGGTGGCGGAGCGCCTCCTGGCCCTGCGAGCGAAAGGGTTGCGCGACGAACAGGGCTACCCGCGCCTGGCGGTCACTGTGGGCTCGGGCGGCATCGCGCCGGCCTACATGGGCACTTTGCCGGCGTTCCTCGCGGCCTGGGGGCTGGCCGATAACGGCATCGGCAGCGGCCAGGGCGTCAAGTGTTACCACTCCGAGCACCTCTACGGTGAGTTTTGGCACCGAGCCTTCATCGTCGTGCCGGATACCCCCCGGTGCCGCTACGTTCTCTCGTTCGGCAACAATGGCGACGCCAGTGGCGGGGTCGCGGGCGTGTGGCGGCATGCCCAGGCCCGCGAGCGGGGATTGCGCCGCATCCAATTTGAACCTCACCTGTCCGTAACCGGCGCCCACAGCGAGTGGGTCCCGATCAAGCCCAAGACCGACGCCGCGGTGCTCTTCGCGATCCTGCATGTCATCCTTCACGAGCAGGACTGGCAGACAGTCTGCGACGTGGAGTTTTTGCGCCACCACACGAACTCACCCTATCTCATCGGGCCCAATGGATACTTTCTGCGCGATCCCGAGTCCCGCAAGCCGCTCGTGTGGGACACCCAAGAAGGACGCGCGCGGCCTTTCGATGAAGCAGTGACCGAGCCAGCCCTGGTGGGTGCCTTCCGGGTAGAGGGCATCGAAGTGGGGCCTGATGAGACGCTGTGGTCCCACCCCGCCGTTGATGCTATCCCGAGCTTCCAGAAGCTGGCGGAGCACGTCTTCCCATACACGCCGGAGTGGGCCGAGTCGATCTCCGGTGCTCCGGCTCAGACCATCCGGCGCGTCGCGCGGGAATACCTGGAGCACGCCAATATCGGCGGCACCATCGAGATCGAAGGCGAGCAGATGCCCTACCGCCCGGTGGCCGTCATCCTGGGCAAGACCGTCACGAATGGGTGGGGCGGCTACGAGTGCTGCTGGGCCCGCACGGTCCTCGCTTCGCTGGTCGGTGCCCTGGAGGTGCCTGGCGGCACTATCGGGACCACGGTGCGCTTGAACCGCCCAGGGACCGACCGCCTGTTGAGCGTGCACCCCGGCCCGGATGGTTTCATGGACCAGCCGCTGAACCCCACTGATCGCGCGAACTGGAAAGCAAAGCCCGACATTCGAAACGCCTTCCGGACTTTGGTGCCCCTGGCGAACAACTCCGCCTGGTCGCCCGCCCTCGGGCCGGCCCACCTGCCCTGGCTCTTCATGAAGAATCCGCCGGACAACTGGCCACGGCCCACACCGCCCGATGTGTGGATCATGTACCGGACCAATCCGGTCATCTCGCATTGGGATTCGGAGATGGTGGCCGAGATGTTGGCGACCTTCCCCTTCATCGTGGCCTTTGCATATACCCCTGACGAGACCAACTGGTACGCCGACGTTCTCTTGCCCGAGGCGACCGACCTGGAGAGTCTGCAACTCTATCGCATCGGGGGCACCAAGTTCATCGAGCAGTTCTGGCATCACGCGGGCTTCGCTTTGCGCCAGCCGGTCAGTACAATCCCGTGCGACAGCCGCGATCTGTCCGACATCGCTACGGAGTTGGCCAGCCGGACCGGTCTGCTGGCCGGGTACATCGCGGCCCTGAACAAGGGTGCGGGTACGACCGTTCGTCTTAAGGAAGCCGACTTCGACTACTCGCTGCCCACCGACCGCCCGCCTCAGACCGAGGAGATTTGGGACCGAGTCTGCCGGGCGGCGACCCGCGGGGCAAGCAAGGGGCAGGAAGAGCACGGTTTGGACTGGTTCAAGCAGCATGGTGCCTTCTTCGTGCCCTTCCCCGAGAAGCGCTGGTTCTTGTACTCGGCGATGAAAGAGCAAGGATTGCGCTATGAACTGCCCTATCAGGAGCGGATCCAGCGATCGGGTGCCGAGTTGGGCAATCGCCTCCACGAGCAAGGCATCCTCTGGTGGGATACGCAGCTCCAGGAATACCAGGCCCTGCCGAAATGGAAGGATTTCCCCGACATTTGGGCGCGCATCGCCGAGGCCTTCGACAAGCGCCCCGACGATTACGACGTCTGGCTCCTCACCAGCCGGAGCATGCAGTTCAGTTGGGGTTCAAATGTGGGTATCCCGCTGCTGGCGGACGTGGCCAGCAATGTCAAGGGGCACTTCGGTGTAATGCTCAACCGTGAGACGGCTGAGCGCCAGGGCATCTCCGAGGGCGATTGGGTGTGGATCGAGTCGCCGCTGCGGAGGGTCAAAGGACGCGCCATCTTGCGGGAGGGCGTGCGCCCCGACGTGGCGGTCACGCTCCAGCAGTTCGGGCACTGGATCACGCCGGTCGCCAAGGATCTGGATATGCCGAATCTCAATCAGCTGGCCCCCCTGCACCTGGCTCTCACCGACGCCACGGGGAGTGGCGCTGACGTCGTGCGGGTGAGAATCTACAAGGCGGAGCCGCCCGACGCAACACCGCGCCAAGGCACAAACGGCCACTAGAACCATCGGTCAAGGGGTCCTTGTGTCGGCCGAGCGCCGGGCGACTGAAGTCGCGGCTGGAGGCGTGCCCCCTACAGGGTGTACCCACTGCAGGGTCTGCGTCAGGGGGCACCCCGCAGGGTGTTCGCCGACGCAGACGGGTGAGGGATCGATGGGTATCTGACTACGCCTTGACCGGCGCTCTAGAACTATCAGTCAAGTCGTCGCCGGGGGCGCATGATCGGAGACTTCCGAAGTCTTCCGAAACTATGGGGTAGATTGTGATTCGTCGGCGGCTGGGTGAAGACGCCGCTGGCGCCACGGCGATTAAAGCAAGCCGGATTCGTTGCTGGTGCGTTGATCCTGGTTCGACCCGGTGAACGTCCGTGGGAAGGGGACTGGCAGGTGTGTGCCGCTTCTTGATACCGCCCGCGCTCTGTGTTGGGCAGTGTTCTTCCGCAGCAGGCACGGCTGGCATGCCGATCACCTTGAAGGAGATGTGAAATGACACGTTGGGGAATGGTCATCGATCTGCGGAAGTGTGTCGGCTGCCAGACCTGCACCATCATGTGCAAGCAGACCAACAACCTCCCACCCGGCGTCTTCTGGCGGCGTGTGGCCGACTGTGAGGTGGGGCACTATCCCGATGTGCAGCGGGTCTTCCTGCCGATGGGCTGCATGCACTGTCGTGACGCGCCCTGCCTGGAAGTCTGCCCCACCACGGCGACCTACCGCCGGCCCGACGGCATCGTCGATATCCACTATGGGCTCTGCATCGGGTGTGGCTACTGCATCGTGGCCTGTCCATACCTGGCCCGCACAATCATCTTCGAGCAGGAGCCCTACTACCAGGCGGGCTTCACTGCGCCCGAGATGGCCATGGCCGACCCAGAGCGCGTCGGCGTCTGCACCAAGTGCAACTTGTGCCTGCCACGCGTAGAGGCCGGTCTGGCCCAGGGGCTCCAGCCAGGCATTGACTTTGAGGCTACGCCCGCGTGTGTCGGGGCCTGTATTTCCAATGCGCTGCACTTCGGTGATCTGAACGATCTCGATAGTCCGGTGTCGCGACTGATCCGGGAGAACAAAACCAGCCGCATCCTGGAAGAGCTCGGCACGGATCCCGGCGTGTACTACATCGTGGAGTGATCGCTATGGAACTTATTCAACCGATGAAGCAGAGGGTGTGGAAGTGGCCCGCCGTGGTCAATTTCACGTTGGGCGGCCTGGGCACCGGTTTCTACCTGGTGGGTCTGGCGGCCGGAGCACCGGAGGGAGCTGGTTTCGTGCAACTCGCTCTGTTCAAGCTGCTGGGTCCCCTGTTGGCGAGCCTGGGGTTTCTTGCGCTGACAACCGAGGCCGGCCGGCCGCTGCGAGGTTACAACCTCTTGCGCCACCTGCGCCGCTCGTGGATGTCCCGCGAGACGCTGGCGGCCGCGGTCTTCATCCCGGCCGCAGCCGCCGACTGGTTCTTTCCTCACCCGGTCTTGAAGGGGCTTGCTGGGGCGGCGGCGTTGGGGTTGATGATCAGCCAGGGCTTTATCGTCTACCGCGCCCGAGGGGTAACAGCCTGGAACGTGCCCCTGATGCCGCTCTTCTTCGTGACCTCAGCCTTTGCTACGGGGAGCGGTCTGATGGTGCTGCTGGTGGCACTCGGCGGATCGAGTGGACTGTCCGGGTCAGCATCATTCCTTCTACCGGTCGGATTGATCTCGTTGGCCCTGAACCTGGCGCTGTGGCTTCTGTACCTCTCTGAAGCTGACCCCGCCTTCCAACAGGCGACCAAAACGCTGCGCCGTCCGGATACCATGACATTCGTCGTCGGGATGGGGCACCTGCTTCCGGCCCTCTTGATGGTCGTTGCACTCGGCAGCGAAAACACCCCTCTGCTCAGAGCAATCACCGCGGCTGTCGCCGGTGCCTCTGTGATTGCCGGCGGCGTCAGCCAGAAGAGCGGTGTTATCCTGGGGGCCGGTTATCTGCGAGCAATTGCGCTGGGGGTTCCCTACCAACGGGTCCATATTCGCCCAGAGGCGTAAGGCCGAACGGCACACCGGAGGACGGCGATGGCGGGAAGGGAAGCGTCGGCGGATGCGCGAGTCCAACTGACCCGACAGCAGCAGCTTGTTGTGTGGGCGATGAATGCGATTCGGCCCTTGCTCGAGCCGCCTGGTACGGCACGGGACCTGATTGCGGCCTGGAAAGCGGCGGCTGAACTCCTGGCGACTCTTGAGGGCGTGATCACGCGGCGCCGGATCGGGGCGGTGTTGGCTCTTTGCGAGCGGGAACATTCCCCCTGCCCGTTCGGCTTCCCCGGGCCCGGGCCAGAATGCGTCTCCCACGTTGTGCGGGGGGAGTGTGAAATGGTCCAGCGCGTCGAGGAGCGCTGGCAGCGACTCGGCCTGGCCAGCGGCGATGGGCGGTTGGCGCGTTTCCATCCCGTACCCGATTTCGAGCCGGCCGAGACCGACGCGAGGTGGGCGGACTCGACCACCCGAGCCGAGACGCAGGCCCTGCTGAGCGCCCTGGTGCAGGTGTGGCCGGAGCTACGCATCCAGTTGGACGAATCTTGAGCTTGTGCCGCCCGTCCACCGGAGCACCGGTCCCAAGCTGCGCGGTGTGGCAGACGACTCCTCCCCGCGTGGATCGCTGACTCGACTTCTCCCGTTCTTCCGGCCTACCGGTCGCGGCCTCCGATTCCAGCAGGCGGTGTGGCTGTTCGACTATGTACGTCCAGTCATTGAACATAGACAAGGAGCCTGAGCGATGAAAGCGGCCCTCTTTCACGGCCCGCATCAACCGTTGACCGTCGAAGACGTGCCGACACCCGCGCCTGGACCGGGCGAGATTCTGGTTCGAGTGGCGGCCTGTGGCGTCTGTCACACCGACTTGCACTACATCGATCACGGGACGCCTACCTTCAAAAAACCCCCCTTGATCCTCGGCCACGAGGTCGCGGGGACGGTGGCGGCGCTGGGTCCGGGGGCAGACGGTTTTCGCGAGGGTGACCGGGTGTTGCTCCCAGCCGTTCTCACCTGCGGCCAGTGCGCCATGTGCAGGACCGGCCGGGAGAACATCTGCGACCGGATGGTGATGCCGGGCAACAACATCGATGGCGGGTACGCTGAGTATATGGTCGCCCCGGCGAAGGACGCCTTCGCGCTTCCCGAGGAGATCCCCCTGGTGGAGGGCGCCATCATCGCTGACGCGATCACCACACCCTATCACGCCGTCGTCCACCGCGGCCGCGTCGCCCCCGGCGATTGGGTGGTCGTTGTGGGCTGCGGCGGGATCGGCCTCAATCTGGTTCAGATCGCCGCCGCTCTCGGGGCGCGGGTGATTGCTATCGACGTGGTGGACGAGAAACTCACGTGGGCGAAGCGGTTGGGCGCCGATACGACCCTGAACCCGCGGCAGGTAGACCGGCTCGACAAGGCAGTGCGCCGCCTCACTGGCCGGGGCGCCGATATTGCCTTTGAGGCCATCGGTAAAGCTGCCACGCAGGAGCAGGCCTTTAACTGCCTGCGGGCGGGGGGGCGCCTGGTGCTCGTCGGCTACAGTCCCGAATCAATGTCGCTGAATGCCGGGCGGGTCATGTACCGGGAGATGGAGGTTGTTGGCTCCCTGGGCTGTCGCCCCGTCGACTACCCTCGTGTGATCGAGATGGCTCGGCGCGGCCAGATCAAGGTGGTCGAGATGGTGACCCACAAATTCCCGCTCGAGGAGATCAATCAGGCTTTCGATACGCTGCGTGGAGGGAGCGCCTTGCGGGCCGTTGTGACGCCTTGACGGAAGCGGATTTTCAACTCAAAATTGACTGGAGCGGCCGGGGGCCCGGATCAGAGAAGCGAGAGGCGTGCTGGGCGACCGGCCATTTCGTGTTTACCAATGCTCGCATGCTCTCCGCAGAGCACATACCTGGCACAATCATTCCTGCTACCTTTGTTACTGGCGAGGCCACCACAGGAGAGCGATGGTGAGTCACCAGGGCGTGTCAGTCGTGGGGAGAGGAGCTTTCATGACCACCACCGAAGAAAGGGCCAGGCGAATCTTTGGGCAGCGCGCCGCGGCTTACACGACGAGTCGAACCCATGCCGATCCCCACGTCCTGGCCGAGGTCGTCAGACTGTCCGCGCCTCAGCCAGAGTGGAACGCCTTGGACATCGCCACCGGCACCGGCCATACTGCCCTGGCGCTGGCGCCGCATGTGACGTCGGTCGTTGGGATCGATCTGACGCCTGAGATGTTGGCGGAGGCCGAACAACTCCGCCGGGCGCAGTCGATCACCAACGTGGTCTTTGCCCTCGGGGATGTACACCATCTGCCCTTTGATGATCAGGTCTTTGACCTGGTCACCTGCCGTCGCGCGGCCCACCATTTCTCTGCTATCGGGCGGGCGTTGGAAGAAATGCATCGCGTTCTATGTGTCGGCGGACGGCTTGTAATCGACGACCGGAGTGTTCCCGAGGACGACTTTGTAGATGCGTGCATGAACGAGCTCGATCGCTATCACGACGAGTCTCACGTTCGCCAGTACCGCCCGAGTGAGTGGCGCCAGATGCTCGAGACGCGCGGCTTCGTGCTCGAGGCGGTCGAGCCTTACACCAGACACCGTCCACTCGCCTCCCTGACAAACGGCGTCTCCACGGAGAATGTCGGCAACATCTATTCGGTTCTGGAACGATTGACGGATGCGCAGCGGGCGGCCTTGAACGTGGTTGAAGTCAACGGTCAGCTCTTCCTTAACCACTGGTTCGTGATGCTCGCGGCCAGGAAAGAAGCGTGGGTGTAGTGAGCGCGCGCGATGCACATGCCCATCGACTGGTGTGACCACTCATACTTGCGACAAGGGACCGAGCGCCAGCGGGCGGTGTACCGTGCCCTCCAGACACCTGGCGTCTTCACGGTCTTGTCCGATTACACCCCAGTTCTGGTCGGCACGATCCCGTTGGATATCGACGTCGAGGCCAGCGATCTCGATATCATCTGCGAGGTCCATGATCTGATCCTGTTTGAACGGTTGGTTACGAGATCATTTGGCGATCTGGAAGGCTTTCGCGTAGCCAGGAAGTCTATCGCGGGCATCCAGTCGCTGGTTGCAAACTTCAACCACGGTGGCTTCCCCGTCGAAATCTTCGGTCAGGCGCGCCCAGTGACCGGTCAGAATGCCTACCGGCACATGCTGGCCGAGGCCCGCCTCCTTGCCTTCTGGGGCGAGGAGGCGCGGCCAGCAATTCGGCGCTTGAAGCGCTCCGGCCTCAAGACGGAGCCCGCATTTGTCCGTTACTTCAACCTGGTAGGCGATCCTTACCAGGTACTCCTGGAGTTGGCGCTGCTGAGCGACGAGGAGTTGCGGACGGTCGCCGGCGGCTCGAGAGACAGTGGTTCATTCTTCGTCCGCGAGGCGGTACCATAGCCTCCAACACTTCCTCGTTGGGACCATCTGCCCGCTTTTGCTGACTGCGTAAATCCACTACCCTCTCACCAAACGGGGGTGTGCTCTCGGCTTCTTCCGGACGTTTTCTGTCGTCCGGTGTCTTTCGGACAATCCAACAGAGAAAGAGGAGGGGCAATGGAGACTCCTGAGTTGGATATCGTGACCGGAGCATTCGGTTACACAGGCAAGTACATCACCCAACAATTGCTGTCGATGGGGAAAAGCGTTCGAACGCTGACCGGGCATCCCAACCGTCCGAATCCGTTCGGCGAGCAGGTGACTGTAGCTCCGTTCAACTTCGACAAGCCGAAGGAACTCGTTGAGAGCTTACGAGGCGCCACAACACTGTACAACACGTACTGGGTGCGCTTTTCCCATGGCGAGAACACGTTCGATCGGGCGGTAGAGAATACCAAAAAGCTGATCAACGCGGCCCAAGCAGCGGCTGTCCGCCGGATTGTGCACGTCAGCATCACAAACGCTTCTCCCGAATCCCACCTACCCTACTTTCGTGGGAAAGGCTTATTGGAGAATGCAATTCGCCAATCCGGACTGTCCTACGCCATTGTGCGGCCAACCGTGATCTTCGGGGCGGAGGATATTCTAATCAACAATATCGCCTGGTTCCTCAGACGCTTTCCGCTCTTCGCCATCATGAGGTCGGGCAAGTATCGACTTCAGCCGGTCTTTGTAGAAGACATGGCCGAGATCACCATCGGCGCAGGCCAGAACAACGAGAACATGATCGTCGACGCGGTTGGCCCCGAGATCTTCACCTTTGCTGAACTGGTTCAACTCATCGCCAACACGATTCATAGTCGCACCACACTTATTCACGTAAAACCAGAACTCGCCCTGCTCCTCTCGAGACTGGTCGGCTATGGAGTCCATGATGTGGTCCTCACTCGGGATGAAGTCGAGGGGTTGATGGCGAACCTGCTGGTCTCGGAGCAACCTCCCACCGGACAGACCCGCCTTAGCGACTGGCTGGCTCAGCATGCCGAGAGCGTGGGAGCCCAGTACGCCTCCGAGTTGGACAGGCACTATCGCTAAAAGGGACGCTCACATTGGAGCTGCGTGCGCGGATCAGGTGCGACGCACGTTCCGGAGTGCGTCGCACCTCCGTCCAAGGCGAAAAAGGATGAAAGAAAGGAGCTTCCAGGGATGCACAACGACCTCGTACGCCGTTTCTTTCGACTCCTCAACCGCTTCTTCATGGTGCCAGTCTTTCGCCTCGGACTCGGCCCCATGATGGTCAATCCATTCTCGGGCTACATCATGCTGTTGAAGACCATCGGCCACAAAACGGGCAAAGTGCGCTATGCACCGGTAAACTACGCCATCCTTGACGGGAACGTCTACTGTCTGGCCGGTTGGGGGCAGATTGCGCATTGGTATCGAAACCTGCGGGCGCAACCGGCTGTTGAGGTGCTCCTCCCCGGCGGGGCGCTCGCCGGACTCGCCGAAGAGGTGATCGACCCCGATGAGTCGCTGCGCGCCCTGCGGCAGGTGCTCAAGAATGGCGGCTTTGCCGGGTTCTTCCTCGGTTGCAATCCGTTCACCGCAGCCGACGAGGTATTGCGCGAAAAGAGCGGCGGCGTACCGGTCGTCCGCATTCGACCGGCAGGTATCGGCAGCGGAGCCGCCGACCCAGGGGGCTGGCTGTGGGCGTTCGCCCTGGCGGGATTCGTGTGGTGGATGGCTCGTCAGCCGGCGCGGGTCAGCGCAAGCGAAAGGCGGCGCGCTCGGCCATAAGAGCGACGGTGACGTAGGGCCGCATGACCAGGGGGCCGGCCGTCGTCAATTCGAGGCAGATTTCCTGGCCCGGGAGGAAGGTGACCTCGCGCTCGCCGTCGAGGGCGATGGTACCAGCCCTCGTGGCGCGAAAGCACCGGCGATATCCGGGAGCGACTCGCTCCCACCGCCGAACGGAGATCGGCTGGAGCCGGCCGGGCGCGATGGGCGCCAGAATCGTGGCCAGGGATGCGCCAAGCTCCACAGCCAGGCCGAGAGGTTCCTCGCGCCCGATCGGTGCGAGCATCCCGGCGACGGAGCTGAGACCGATATTGGAGGGCGCGGCCTGAGTCACCATCAGAAAGGTGACGATGCTCGGGTCCCAAACCGCTTTGGCCCCGACAAAGGCCTCGGTGGTGATCGCTGCGTCCACCAGAGCCAGATCCGTGGAGCCATCCACCGCCACAACGATGGCTTTCGACCGCCAACAAACTTCGGTGGCCGAAACGATGCCCAGCGCCAGGCCGGCTGCGGCCATCCCGGCCACCGTGCCGTCGATTGTCATAGGGAAGACGTTGTTCGTGCCAGTCGAGATCGGCAGCAGTGGCGTATCGGCCGATCCACGCGCCACGGCCCGGTTTGTTCCATCACCGCCAAGGGTGATGATACAGCTCACGTCTGGTGCCATACGCCGGGCCGCCTCCTCGGAATCGCGGGCGGTCCCTTCGATCTCCATGGCGAGCATCTCAACCGCCACACCGGCGGTGTCTGTCGCTCGGAGGCCGATACCGAACTCGTCGGGCATGACCAGCACACGCTCGACTCCCAGGCGCGCGAGGGCTCGGAACACCCGGCGAACGATCCCCACCTTGTCGTGATTGTTGATGACCGTTGCGTCGGCGGTGATCCGCCGGGTGTCCTTCCCCGATTGCGGATTGGCGATGATCCCGACAGCGTCAGGCATAGAGAACTGCCGGCTCGGCCAGAAGCCGGGCGAGGTCACGGAGAAACTCGGCGCCAACCGCACCGTCGACGACCTGATGGTCGATGGTAAGGCTCAGGGCGAGCATCTGGCGCGGCGAGGGTGCGCCATTCGCCAGGACCAGCCGGTCGGTGATTCGGCCAACTCCGAGGATCGTCACCTCGGGCGGGTTCAAGATCGGCGTGAAGAAATCGATACCGTACATTCCGAGATTGGTCAGGGAGAAGGTGCTGCCACTGGCTTCGGCCGGCTTGAGGTTGCCGGCGCGGGCGGCTTCGGCCAGGCGCTTGATCTCGGCGGACAGCCTGGCCAGGGAGAGGCGCTCGGCATTCATCACGACCGGCGCGATCAGCCCCTCGCTCAGCGCGACGGCGATGCCGAGATGAATCGGCCGATACTGGTGGATGCTACCCTCCACGAGGTGCGCGTTGAGGCGCGGGTGGTTAGGCAAGGTCAGCACCACCGCTCTGGCCAGTAGGTCCGTGTAACTCACGTCGGTCGTCTGGCTGCGCTCAGCCTTCAGGCGCGCCAGCTCAGTGATATCGGCCTCACTGAACAGGGTCAACTGGGCCGAGCGGGTCAGGCTCTCCATCATCCGCCGGGCGGTGATTTGGCGGATACCGGCCAGCGGGACGGCCTCGTACTCAAGCGCCTCACCGCCTGCCTTGAAGCGACGCACATCCTCTTCGGTGATCCGCCCGCCCGCCCCGCCTGGCTTTACCAGACGCAAGTCAACTCCCAACTCCTTCGCCAGCCGCCGGGCGGCGGGGGATGCCGGGACGAAGGTTGGTTGAGCCGCGGCTCGAGGCGCAG
>DOUV01000578.1 GCA_003520455.1 Chloroflexota bacterium
AGGCCACGCTCGGTCGCCAGCGCCAGCGCTTGCTGGCCACGTCGAGCCGCCTCGGCGTAGTCACCCCCGCGGCGGGCCAGAATCATCATGAAGACCAGATTCGCAATGGTGAAACGCCGATTCCCCAACGCCTGCTCCATGTGCAGGGCGCGCTGGTACTGCTGATACAACTCGTCGTAGGCCGCGCCGCAATTCATTTCGAGCGCATTGGCCTGATTCATCAATGCGAACGCCTCATTATGGGAGTCGCCCAACTCGCGGCTAAGCGCGAGGGCCCTCTCGGCATAGTCGCGCAACTCGGCGTGGCGTCCGAGGAAGTATAGGTTGACTGCCATATTGTTGTACGTCTCGGCCAGTTGGCGACTGCTGTTCAGTTCCAGGGCCAGTTGCTCGGCCCGGCGGAGCACGGCCAGGGCGTGGGGGAAATCGCCCAGGCTGTGGTACAGCCACGAGCCGGGGTTGAGCAGAGTGTCGAGTTGGCCCTGGCGGTCGGCCTCAGCCTCGTAGGTCGCCAGCGCCTCGCGATAGAGGGCCTGCGCGGCGATGGTGTTGCCCGCCGACAGTTGATCGCGGGCGAGGCCGGCCAACAAGGCGGCGCGTTTGCGCCGATGTTCCTCGCCCACGTACCCGAGCGCCTCGCGGTGCAATCGCTCGGCCTCGGCGTGCTTGCCCTTGCGCCAGTCGAGAATGTGCCCCTTGTTCCGCAGGACGTCACTGAGCCCGAGCAGATCACCGTGCGCCGTATAGCCTTGGGCCGCGCGCTCATAATGCTCCAGCGCTTGATCCCACTGGCCGCGAGCCTCACACATCTGCCCCCAACGGACCCACAGTTCAGGGAACTCGGCAAACTCGCTGCGCGGCAAGCGGCCGAGCCAAAAGCTCAGGGTGTCGAAGCGTCCGGCGTGCAGCATCTCGGCCGATACGGCGGCGATCAACGCGGCCGCGCGGCGGTGGTCTCCCGCCTCCAACCAGTGGTAGATAGCCGTCTCGAAGTCCTGCTGCCCTTCGAAGTAGGCGGCGGCGCGGCGATGAAGGGCTTCCGACCGCTCCGGATCGCCGGCAAGGTACTGCAGCAAGAACTCCCGGAAGAGACGATGGTAGCGCAGCCAGCCATCCCTGGTGCGGACGACGAAGAGGCAGTGCTGTTCGAGGTCGCGCAGCCGGGTCGCCGAATCCGAGCGGCCCAGCGCGGCGTCGCACTCTGCCGGCTCGAGGCGCGACAGGATCGCCGCGCTGGTCAGAAAGTCCACCACGGCGCGTGGCTGCTGGCGCAAAACCTCCTCAGTCAGATATTCAAACAAGACGCGTCGATCCGCCGCCAGTTCCGAGAGGCAGTCGCCAACCCCGACCTCGCCGCGCACTTTGATGGATTGGCCCGCCATCAAGAGGCCCAGCGCCCAGCCCTCGATCTGCTCGACGAGTGCCGTGGTGGTCAACTCTGGCAGCCTGAGATTGAGACACTGTGCGAAGAGTGTGGCAGCTTCGTCCGCCCGAAACTTCAGCCCGGCCTCGCCAATTTCCAGGGCTTGCCCCTCGGCCCGCAACCGAGGCAGGCATGCAATCGCGGGGGCGGTGCGGGTGGCGATGACGAAATGCGCCTCAGGCGGGGCATGGCTGATGAGAAGATCGAGGGCCTGGCAGATGTCGGGAACCTGATCCACCAGTTGAAAATCGTCGAGAACGATGAGGAAATCGTCCCTCGCGGAGGCCACAAGCTGGTTGACACAGGCGGCGACCAACGCCATCGGGTAACCCTGGGCGTCTGCGCCCCGGGCGAAGGCCGGGCGTACCGCCTCGGCGAAGTCACGGCCGGGCAGGGCGCGGTCCAGGCCCGCGGTGAGATACGAGAAGAAGGTGACGATATCACGGTCGCTGCGGCTGAGACTGTACCAGACCAGCGGCAGGCCGGTCTCGGCCAGGCCGCTGGCGATAAGTGTCGTTTTGCCGTAGCCCGCCCCGGCGCAGACGAGGGTCAGCCGGCGCTCGGTGGACTGGCGCACGAGCGCGGCCAGCCGCTCACGCGGGAATGTATTCCGCCGCAGGAGTGGCGGATGGAGTTTCGTGAGGATGAGCGGGACGGTTTCGTTCACGGGCACTGGCTGGTGGCCGAAAGCATAGCGTCCCTCGTTCGTAGGACCTGGCTGGATTGCCGCAGCAGGCCCACGTCCGAACAACAACCCGCCGCACGTGGGCTCAATGCCGGTGGCAGGATTGAGACCTGGGGTACCCGCTGCGAACGACTCGACTCCCAGGCACCAGGCTGGACTCGCAGCGAGCAGCGGTGAGATACCTGCCCCCGCCCTAGGATACGGGAGACGGATGGATACGTCTATCCGTCGTATTGTCTCAATGGAATGAAAAAAGAGTGATGTCGCGATGAAAAAAGAGGGATAGAGGGCTGCATCCAACTCGATGAGGCCGCGAGACAGGCGCGCAGGTCGGGTTGTTGTCGCAGGCGGGAAGGAAGAGCATTGGTGCGGCCACACCGGCGATGCCGGCTCGCGCGACGGGACTGGAATGCGCCATCCTGGCCCCAATCTTGCTCAACGGGCCGGCATAACAACTGGCGCCGTTGATTGTCGCAAGCCTCGACTCAGGGAACCGCACGAATGCTGCGGCGCACTGCGGCCCACCCACTCATCTGAGCGCTCACAACCGAAAATCTGCCCAATGGCCGGGACACAATCTGGCGCAACTGGATCGCCAGGCCGAGAAGGAGGTGGCTCTCATGCACAAACCGCTCGCTATCGCCCTCACGCTTCTCGTCATCATCTCATTCGGCGGCGCTCTGCTGCTGGGCGCCGCGACGCGCCGG
>DOUV01001084.1 GCA_003520455.1 Chloroflexota bacterium
ATCAACCGCCTGCTCGACCCCGGCGCGCCCTTCCTGGAGCTCTCGCCGCTGGCGGCGTGGGGGCTGTACGAGGGGGAGGCGCCGTCGGCGGGGATCGTCACGGGGATCGGGGTGGTGGCCGGGCGCGAGGTGATGATCGTCGCCAACGATGCGACGGTGAAGGGGGGGAGCTACTACCCGCTGACGGTCAAGAAGCACCTCCGCGCTCAGGAGATCGCTGAGCAGAACCGGCTGCCCTGCCTCTACCTGGTCGATTCCGGCGGGGCGTTCCTGCCGCTGCAGGATGAGGTCTTCCCCGATAAGAATCACTTCGGGCGGATTTTCTACAACCAGGCCCGCATGAGTGCGAAGGGCATCCCGCAGATCGCGGTGGTGATGGGCTCCTGCACCGCGGGCGGCGCCTACGTCCCGGCGATGAGCGATGAGACCATCATCGTCAGGGGCACCGGCACGATCTTCCTGGGCGGGCCGCCGCTGGTCAAGGCGGCCACCGGCGAGGAGGTCACCGCCGAGGCGTTGGGGGGGGCCGATGTCCACGCCCGCGTCTCGGGCGTGGCCGATCACTACGCGCTGGACGACGATCACGCCATCGAGCTGGCGCGGGGGATCGTGGCCACGCTCAACAGCCGCAAGCGCGTCACGCTCGATGTGGCGCCGCCGGAGGAGCCGCTCTCCCCGCCCGAGGCGCTCTACGGCGTTATCCCGGCCAGCTTCAAGCAGGCCTACGACGTGCGCGAGGTCATCGCCCGGGTGGTGGACGGTAGCCGCTTTCGCGAGTTCAAGGCGCTGTACGGGGTGACCCTGGTCACCGGCTTCGCCCGCATCCACGGCTACCCGGTCGGCATCATTGCCAATAACGGGGTGCTCTTCAGTGAGTCGGCCCTCAAGGGGACCCACTTCATCGAGCTCTGCGCCGCGCGTAAGATCCCGCTGCTCTTCCTGCAGAACATCACCGGCTTTATGGTTGGACGGGAGTACGAGGCCGGGGGCATCGCCAAGGATGGGGCCAAGATGGTCAGCGCGGTGGCCAACGCTCAGGTGCCGAAGCTGACGGTGATCATCGGTGGCAGCTTCGGGGCCGGGAACTATGGGATGTGCGGCCGGGCCTACGAGCCGCGCTTCCTGTGGATGTGGCCCAATGCCCGGATCAGCGTGATGGGCGGGGAGCAGGCCGCTAACGTGCTGCTGACGGTCAAGCAGGAGCAGCTCGAGCGGCGGGGTGAGCCCGTGCTGACACCCGAGGAGCAGGCTGAGTTCGTGCGCCCAATCCTCGAGAAGTACGAGCGCGAGGGCAGTCCCTATTACTCGACCGCGCGCCTCTGGGACGACGGCATCCTCGATCCGGCCGAGACCCGCAACGTGCTGGGGCTGGCGCTCTCGGCGTGTCTGAACGCGCCGGTGGCGGAGACGGAGTGGGGGGTGTTTCGGATGTGAGACTTACGTGAGGTGCGAAGTGCTGGCGTTCCCTGGCGAGTCGGGGGAGCGCATCGTAGCTCTGACTGGCCAGACAGCACTATTCTTCTGGCGGATGCCATCCAGCCAGGCCAACCACAGGTTGGTTCCATCGTTGCTTCCACCCCTGGCAAGTGGAAGAATATGTTCAATTTCGAGACGGGCCATAACCAGGTGTTGCGGGCTGAGGCAGTAACCGCAGCGATGTCGAGCAGCTTGACGAACGCGGCGTTCCACTTCAGCAGGAACATGAACACGGGCCATGAGGATCAGCCCAGAGGTGGTCTTAAACCGCGCTCGACCGCCACTTTCACAGCCTGAGCCTTCCGGACCAGACGGCGCCGGTAGATTTGCATAAGTTCATCGAGCTGAGAGCGCTCCTCCTCGTTGAGCACACCCTCGCGATTTCGAGCCAAAAGGTCACTGAGTGCTTCTTGTTGGTCGGAATCCATCTGCATATCACAGAGGGCCAGAACCTCATCGTCCGGCAGGAATTCGACAGGTGGTTCGGCCACAGCGTGTTCGATCCACTCGACAAGGATATCCTCAACTTGACGATGCGTGCGATCTGCAACTTCGCGCGCATCGCGCGCTACGCGCTCTGGAAGCTCCAGGATTACGCGCTCACTCATATTCCGTCTCCCTTCGTTCTTCTCACCGGTCAAGAGTGCAGAATCAGAAGACATTTCGGGAATGAGCCCGCGCGAGCGCACATTTCCGAACAACTCCTCTGCAACGGGGCCATACCTGGTTATAAGTCTCTGGGTGCATTATACTGGTCATGATTGGATTCTGTGATTTCCCCGAGCTGCGAAGAGCGGGGCGTAGCCCTTGTCGGGCATCAGGAGGTGCGATGCTACCACAAACCGACGACTCCATCGAACTGCAACAGTTCTTGAAACTGGCCGATGTGGTCTCGACGGGCGGGCAGGCCAAGCAGTTGATCCAGAGTGGCGGGGTGCTGGTGAACGGTGAGGTCGAGACGCGCCGCCGGCGCAAGCTGCGTGTCGGTGATGTGGTCACCGTGGGGGATGAGAGCTTCGAGGTGGGCTGGGGGGAGGATGGTGAATGATCGATGCCGGGCTCCCGGTGCCTGAGGGCTGAGGAGAGAGGAGCGAATGAGGGGCGAGCTGCTCGCCGTTGATCTTCGCTCTCTCTGATACCGATCGTGCTGCTCCTGCACCGGCTCGAGATGTTTTACGGTGCTTGTCCCTTGAGCGCGCGAACCATCGCCGCCTGGCAGAGCGGCCAGATTCGTCCCTTCCGGGCCCGGTAGCTCACGGTGATCGAAGGGTCGTCGGGGGTGAGACCCGCCACGTGTGGGGAGCCGTTAACGAGGGTGGCGCGCGGCCATCTGCCGCAGAACGTCGATCACAGAGGGGGGAACGTCGGCGATCTCGGCGACGGTCAGCAGGAGGTCGGGCTTCTCTTCGGCCCATAGCCAGCCGGTGCGGAGCCAGAAACCGGCGATGACGCTGGAGCGGTAGATGCCATCATCGCCGACGGGCACCGGGCGGTAGCGGCCTTGCTCGTCGAGGACCCAGAAGTCGGCGCGTTCTTTGCCGGGGCGCGGGTCGATGATCCAGTACTCCCTTACACCCGCCTCTTGATACTCATAGAACTTGTCGCTTCGATCCCGGGCCACGTTGCCGTCGGAGATGACCTCGACGATCAGGTCGGCCGGGCCGACCAGCCGCTCTTCGGTCAAACGCTCCAGGTTCTCCTGGGCGACGAAAAGAATGTCCGGTTCGCGTGCGGGGCCGCCGGGCCAGAGCTTGATCTCAAAAGGAGCAGGCAACACGACACCCAGGCGGAAGAACCGCACGAACGTGGTGAGCAGTGTCTCCAGGAAGTTCACGACGGCCTGGTGTCTCGTCTTCGGTGGCAGGTGAACGATAACCTCCCCGTCAATCCATTCGGCGTGCACGTCTTCGTCGGCCCAGGCCAGAAACTCCTCGTAGCTCATGCGCAGACGCTGTTCCTGCTGAGGAGATGTCTTTACCTGCTCCACCGGCAATCTCCTTCTTTCCCGCGCTGCAGGTGCAACGGCGTGGGTGAGAAATGGCTGAAGGGCATGATGATTGTAGTACAGGGGTAGCGGCGGGTCAACGCTGTGGAATATTGTCACGACGAGATGCCGGTCTGCAAGATTTCCGGGGTTTGCCACAGGAGGGCTGATTGGGACAAGGCACCCTTATCAAAGGCCGGGTAGACTCGCAGAGAGCCGTACAAAGGGTTCGGAAATTTCGTCCGCTTCAAGCCGTTCGTTCCTCTCCGTGATGGGCCTTCGAGACCTGCCGCGCTAGTCTTCTTGTCCTATTCGGCTCCGCCGGGTACTTTTGCGCAGGCAGGCCCTGGTATACTGGAGGCACCATCCCCCCTTGCCTCGATGATCGAGGCGCTGCCAGGAGGCGTGCATGGCTGGGGGAACCGGTCTCGCCGGGCCTGGCTGTGTGTGCTTCCACCTCTGGCTGTTGTTCGAGCCGATTCATCACTTGCATGGCTGCCAGCAGCACGGGAGGCTGCCCACTATGCGCGAAGCGTTGGACAAAGAACATCTTCGGACGGTCTATGACCGCACCGCCAGGCGGTACGATCTGCAACACACGTTCTTCACGGCGCGGTCAGATCAGCGCGGCCGCCGGATGGTGGTCGAGCGCGCCGTGCGCCCGGGTGACCGAGTGTTGGACTCGGGCGCCGGCACCGGGAGCACGGCACTGCTGGCGGCGGAGAAAGTTGGCCCCGGTGGCCACGTGGTGTTGTTTGACTTGAGCGACGGGATGTTGGACGTGGCGAAAGCGAAAGCTGAGGCGGCCGGGCTGCTGGACCGGGTGGAGTTTCACACCGGTGATATGTTGCATCTGCCCTTCGACGACAATAGCTTCGACGCCGTGCTCTCCACGTACAGTATCTGCCCGCTCTACGATCCGGCACGGGGGGCCCTGGAGCTCTATCGCGTCGTGCGGCCGGGTGGCCGGGTCGGTGTGGCCCATTCCACCCATCCGCCGAAAGGCGTCGTTCGTTGGCTGGCGGAGCAGGTGGAGGGTGTGGTCTGGCGTTTCCCTGCCCTTTCGCTGGGATGCCGATCGGTCTCCGTGCTGCCTGCGCTGGAGCAGGCCGGCGGGAAGGTCGTGTTCCATCGCATGATCGGCGTGCCGCTCTGGCCATTCGTGGTCTTCGTGGTCGAAAAGCCCGAATAGAAATGATGCCGAGGCCGCGGCGCGGTCCATAGGCGCAGGTGAACCGTTCAGGGG
Organism: Chloroflexota bacterium; assembly: GCA_003520455.1. Next base: position 4,707 of record DOUV01001084.1, read on the forward strand.
GCTTGCATGCATCGTCTCAGACCGGTCTCCCCCTTCACGCCAATCTTCATCCTTGCCGTTATGATGCTGGCAGGGAGCCTCGGCCGCCAGGCCGGCGCGGCCCCCGCGACCGGGGTGCTGTTGCACACGACGCTGGAGAGCGCCTCGGCGATCGCGTCGCCTGTGAGCGGGATCGGCGGCACAACCACGCTGCTCGACGGTGACTTTGTGCCGGCCTGGGCCGGTAACGGGGCCCGCTTTGTTCGGCCGAGCCAGGGATGCCAAAGCGCGGATTTCCAGGTCGTGACGTTCCCTACAGCGAGCAACGGCGCGCAAAACGTCGAGTTCGACCGGGGTGAGGTCGAATTCTGGTACCGCCCGAATGCGCCGGTGGGCGCCGGTGGGGCCGGCCGCGCCCTGCTGGTCATCGGCGTTGACGGCTACAACCCGCCCACCCTGCGGCTGGATGTCGGCGACGATTTCAGGCTGTCAGTCACGCAGGCCGATTGGAGCGAGCGCAGCACGGCGAGTGAGTGGGGGGCGCCGCTGTGGGACGCCGGCGCGTGGGTCCAGATCCGCGCGGTTTGGGATAACGCCGATCCCACCGACAGCCTGCGCCTGTACGTCGATGGCACCCGGGTCGATAGCGGTGGCGCGCCCGGCGGCTGGAACCTGGGGCCGGAGACCGAGGCACTCAAGATCATGGTTGGCGCCGGGACCCCGTGCGGCGAGTTCGTCGCCGACGGCATCGTGGACGAGTTGGTGATCCGCGACGCGCCGCAGGGGTCCGCCACCGCCACGCCGACTCGCACCACCATCCCGACGGCGACCTCAACCGGCACGGCGGTTTCCACACCCACGGCGACGGCGACCGCAACTGGCGTGTCTACGCCCTCCAGCGCTGCCTGCTCTCCCGACGCGGACGGCAACGGTATTGTCACCATGCTCGACGTCCAGCGGCGGGCCATCGAACCGAGCTGCGTGAGCTTCCTGCCGCAGATTGCGCGCTACTGGCGGCAGCCGTGGCCCGGGGCCACGGCGACCCCAACGCCGGCCACCACGGCTTCTGCCA
>DOUV01000799.1 GCA_003520455.1 Chloroflexota bacterium
TGGTGCGTTGCCGCCGGCGACTGGGTCGCCTGGCGGGCGATCGCACGTGAAGACTGCTAGACGGGAGGCTGAAAGAGCCGGGCCAGTTCGGGAAGCGCCCGCTCGCGGCAGGAAACCTGCCCCTGCCAGGAACTCACGATGGCTCTCCACCGACTCATGACACACGACCTCGGTCCTGATGAGTCCCGTCGAGCCCCGCAATCGTCCGGCCGCACCCTGTGCCGCCCGCCCGATCTCCAGGAAGACCCCCCCGCCGTCGCCGTGCCGAAACAGTGGGCGACTCAGCGCATCCAAGTCATTCGGGGGCGCCGCCGCAATCCCTGGGCCAATCAAGCGCGCCGTGGATTTGGTCTCGAAGCAGTGGGGCACCAGATCCAGTCGTTAGTTCACGAATCCCAGCCCGTTGAGCACCATCGCCTTGACCGCCTGGCCGACCGACACCGTGCGGTTCTCGCGATCTTGCCCAATCAACTGATCGAGGAACGCGCCGATGCCCAATTCATCATCCATGCCCGCCACGAAGCCTAAATGGTCCAGCACCGCACTCTGGGATGCGTCGCTCATCTTGCCCCCTGTTTCCTGTTTGCAGGGGTTGTAGCGACACCGGTCGCTTAATTCAAATTGCACTCACCAGGGGTGCGGAATGTCGGCTGTATACCATGTTTAATTGAGGCCTGGTCATAATTCATAACAGCGCCCAAGGCTTGGAGCCCTTCGATTCTTCGCGATCAGTCAGCCTTGGCCGATGGCAATGAGATTTACCCAGCAGCATAGGGCACTCAGGCTGAGGGACGTTAAACCAAGACGAATAATCGATGACCAACGGATTCAATAGGGCAAAGACAGAGTGCTGAATCGGTCGATTTATTTATGACCATGCCTCGTTTAATTGATTCGTCTATCAGAATCTATCAGGTAGACGGTGAGCGGGCCTGGTCAAGTCCAATTTGGGTTGACCCGCTCCTTGCGGAAGGTAAAAGGTGGTAGCCGAAAGAGAACAGGGCATGCGACCCTGCGCCCTATCTGACCAAATGACCCGGTTTTACGCGGCGCGGCGGAGCAGTGCCTGTGCCGGCCGCGGGAGCAGCTCAAGATAGTCGGAAACGAGTACGGCCACGGCGTTGGCTGGTTCCCGTGTGGAGAAACTGAATGGCCGGGGTTACCGCTCCCCGGGTTGTCTGCGGCGTTTGCGTGCAAACGCTCGTCGGGCGCTGCAGGGCGGGCGCGGTGCTCGTTGACCAGGACACCCTCAAGGGAGGTGGGGTCCATGGTGCGGGGGAGCACGCGCTTGGCGTCATCCCTTCGCATGAGGCAGCGTCCGCCGCGGCGTCGAAGGGCGATGAACCAGCCGGCGCGGCTGGCCTTGAGGGTGTCCTCACACGGGCATCAGGGAGGTCATCAAGGTATCAGACCGCTCTCGGTAAAACTGCGGTTGTCGCGTGAGGAAACCGTTTCGCCATTCTTTTGTGAGATCGAAAGAAGTGGCACGTCTCGTCAAACGCTCAGCAGAAGCGGAAGGCGGAAAGGTTCCGAACCCGCGCATTGAGTAATAGTGCTGCTTAATGCCGCGGTGATCCTGTCCCACTCCGATCCAATCAGGAAATCCGAGAGGTAGGAGTCGATGTGTGAGCAGTGCAAAAAAGGTGTCCACTGCCGGAAACAAGGAGGAGAGCACACCATGAGCAAGCCGTATGAACTCGACCGGACCTTTTCCCAGTGAGAACCGAACTTCGCCTTCCTGGCCGAATGGTATGAGCGGAACCTCTCCCACGTGGACTCACTTCTGGGATTTGATCTTTGGAAGGGAGTAGGTGGCCAGAGTGATTATCAAAGGCCAACCCCAATCGTCGTGAGGAGGCTGACTGGATAGCCGGGTAAGTGAAGGCAACTCGGAGCCAAGTCGCCCATCTTCTCCTTCAGGTTCCCTGTTATGACGTCTGCTTCGCCTTCCGAATCGCCGCACTCAGTGCCGGTACCACCTCGTGCAAATCGCCTATGATCGCCCAGTCAGACTTTGCAATGATCGGCGCGTGCGGGTCCGTATTGATCACCAGAATATGCTTGGCTCCCTTGCACCCTACGATGTGCTGTACTGCCCCGCTGATACCACAGGCGATGTAGATGTCGGGCGCAATTCGCGTTCCGGTCTGCCCGATCTGCTCACAATGCGGGCGCCAGCCGGCGTTGGTCACGACACGCGAGACGCCGACGACGCCGCCCAACAGATTGGCAAGCTCCGCCAACACCGCAAAGCCTGCCTCGCTACCGACGCCGCGCCCGCCGCCGACTACGACTTTGGCGTCCGCGAGTGAGGTCCTTTCCTGCTGCATCTCGCGGCGCGTCACTCGGACGCGGAAAGTGGCCTCTGCGAGAGTGGGGGTGAAGACTTCGACCACTACCTGATCGTCTGCCGGCGCAGTCTCGGCAGCGATCGCGTGCGGGGCGACAGTGAGAAGCTTCGGCTCGCCCTTGAGGCGGGCCTCCTCAAAAAGGCTGCCACCCCAACGCAGGCGCGTTACCTCGTAGACATCACCAGCCCGGATCTTAGTACAATTGGTAGCCAGGGGGAGATTGGCTCGTGCAGCAACATGCGCCATCACCTCATGGCCCCAATCCGTTCCTGCAGCCAGTATCGCCTCCGGCTCGCCCGCGTCGATGAGCTGCACAAGGCTCTCCGCCCAGGCCTCCGGCGCGTACTCGTCTAGCCGGTCGTGCTGGATAAGGTGAACAGCCGTGACGCCATAGGCTGACAGCGTATCGGCCAGACGCCGCGCGACGTTCCCGATCAGAACCGCTTCGAGGGGCGTATCCAAGTCCTCTGCGAGGCGACGCGCGAGCGTCAGCATTTCCAACGATGGTGTGGCCAGCGTTCCTCGATCGTGTTCAACGAGCCCAAGTATCATGGCTACACCATCCCCAATGTCTTAAGAATCTCCACAACCCTCTCCACAGCGTCCGAGCCCTCGCTCAGGATCTCCGCACCGCTGTCCTCTTCCTCCAGCACGCGCAGCCGGATCTTCTCGAGCCCGCCGCGCCAACTCGGCGGTGCAAGTCGCTGGATCTCCTTACGGCGTGCGGCAAGACGGCCGCGCAGCGACGGGTAGCGAGGCACATTGAGCCCCTCTTTGACGGTGAACGCAGCCGGCAGTGAGACCTCAAAGACTTCAAACCCGCCCAAAATCTCTCGTTTCGCAATCGCGGTGTCATCGCGAATGGCCAGAGCCTTCACACCCGTGACACAGGGGAGATCAAGGGCGTGGGCGACCCGAATACCAACCTGATAGTCACCTGTGTCCGCCGCTTCGTGGCCAAAAAGCAGAATGTCGAAATCGCCTGACGTCGCGCTCTGGGTCTGAATCGCGTCGACAATCGCCCGCGCAGTGGCCTCAGGATCCCACTCATCCCCCTGAGTCTCGAGGAGAATCGCCTCTCCGATGCCCAGAGCCAGTGCATCACGCAACTGGTCCGCCGCGGCGCTCGGACCCAGGGTAAGCACGGTTGAAGTGCCGCCATGTCGCTCGATCAACCGGACGGCTTCTTCAACCGCACACTCTTCGTGTGGGCTGATGGTAAACCCCAAATGGCTCGTGTCGATCCCCTGTTCGTCGTCCGTCAGGACGAGCTTCGCGCCAGTATCCGGCACGCGCTTGATGCATACCAGAACGTTCAATGCGCCTCCTCGTGTAGTCAGGCCTTCATTCGTTGGCTCTGAGGATCGAAGAGGGGGCGGCTTCCAACGACCTCGACGGTGACCGGATAGCGCTCGCAAAAGTACTCGACGGACAGCTGCGTTCCTTCTGTTGCGTAGTCGATCGGGAGATAGGCGAACAGAATATGTTTGCCTACAGAGGGACCCGTACCGGCGCTTGTCACGAAGGAAACCCGACCCTTGCGATCCACGAGGGGCGTGCCATCCCGCGTCAGAATCGGCTCGTGGCCAAGCATATAACGCCGCTCGCCACTTTTCGAGGTATGATCGTCCACGGTGAGGGTGCAGAGCAGAGCGGCGGGCTCCTCCGCGCGCGCCCGCAGGTACGCTTCTTTCCCGATGAAATCCTGGGTCTTGACCCTGGGGCGTGCAAGTCCAGCCTCGACCGGGTTGTAGTCCATACGAAGCTCGGCTCCAAAGAGTCGATACCCTTTTTCCAGGCGTGCCGTAAAGCCATACGCCCCTAGTCCAATCGGCACCGCCCCCACAGCCCGGCCCGCTTCCCACACGATATCCCATAGGCGCTGCCCCTGCTCCATTGGCGAATACAGCTCCCAGCCGAGCTCGCCAGCATAGGAGAGGCGGAGCGCCCACGTTCGGACGTCGTCAACAACGATCTCCTGCGCCAGTCCGAAGGGAAACGCTCGATTGCTCAGGTCAGCCTCTGTGACCATCTGCAGCAGGTCACGCGCGCGCGGCCCCCAGATGCCGACCGCACACAGGGCCGAGGTCTGATCAAGGAGATGCACAGAGCCATCATCAGGAAGATGGTCTCGGAACCACTTCCGGTCGATCCCGCCCGAGTCCGCGCCCGTGATTACTCGGAAGCTGGTGTTGCTGAGCCGCGTAACGGTCAAATCGGAGCGAAAGCCGCCCCTGATGTCCAGGAGCGGCGTATACACCGCTCGGCCTATGGGCACATCCATCTGGGCCACCGCGATCCGCTGCAAATAGTCCAGCGCGCCGGGCCCGGCAACGTCGAGGATGGTAAACGGCGTCAGATCCACGATGGCAGCCCGGTCGCGCGTCGCCAGGGTTTCACCTTGCATGATTGGCGACCACCAGCGCGAATCCCACTTGTTTGGGCGGTCAATGATGCGATCCCGGTACTCATCAACCAAAGCCTTGTTCGATTCGAACCACTGTGGTCGCTCCCAGCCCGCGGTCTGATGAAAGACCGCGCCCAGCTCTCGCTCGCGGGTATAGAAGGGACTGACCCGGATATTGCGGGTCGAGCTCCACTGCTCACGCGGGTGGACAATCCCGTAGATCTTGTTGAAGCCCTCGCGAGCACGCGCATTGACAAAGCTCTTCGTGCGGCCGTATTCATAGAAGCGGGCAACGTTGAGCTCGTGCAACTCGTAGTCAGCCGTTCCGTTCGTCATCCATTCCGCGAGCAGCCTGCCCACAGCCGGACCCTCTTTGACCAGGACGGCGGCCCCGGACCATAAGCCACCGACTTCGGGCATCTCACCGAGCAGGGGCCCTCCGTCGGGGGTTTCCGAAAGCAGTCCGTTGATGGCATGCCGGATGCCAACCTGCGGGTTATCCAGCAACTCCGGCAGGAGTTCCAGGGCTGCTCCCAGCTGAGGCTCGAAATCCTCCGGCGTGAACGGCAGCTCGGTGGGCGACAGCCTGGCCTCTTCAATCGAAGGAATCTCGTCGGGCTCATAAAGCATTGGCCAGTGGGCGTACGAACCGATCTCCAGATCGCTTCCGTTCTGGCGCTCGTACATCAGCGAATCCATGTCGCGTAAGATCGGGTAGGCGATCTCGCCCCGGTGGCCCGCAAACTGCGGGATGGGGCCGACGCTGATCATCTGGTGCACGACCGGCGTGAGTGGCATGAAGGCGCCTGCCATCGCTGCAAGACGCGGGCTCCAGACGCCGCACGCGATCACAACGATCTCGCTCTTGATCTCCCCTCTGTCAGTCAGCACCGCGCGGACGTGACCGTTCGTCACAGTGATGCCTAAGACCTCCGTGTTCGCACAGACCTGGAGGGCGCCGCGCTTCTGCGCCCGTTCTCGCATGACCGTCCCGGTTCGAAGCGGGTCCACAACCCCCACCCTGGGGCTCCACATACCACCGCGAATGATATCTGTGTTCACGAAAGGGTGCTTGCTCTTGATCTTGCGCGGAGTGATCAGCTCAGCCGGCTCTCCAACGGCTGCAATCAGCGTAACCCTGCGCCTCAGTTCCTCCATGCGCTCGGGCGTACGCGCGAGCTCGATCCCGCCACTCTCCGTGAAGAGTCCAAACATCTTATACGCTTCGATGCTTTCTTGCGTAAGCTTTGTCTTTTCTCTCGAGTACTCGAATGGGAAACAGAAGTTCGACGCGTGACCGGTGGAGCCGCCCGGGTTCGGCAACGGTCCTTTATCGAGCAAGACGATGTCTCGCCAGCCCAGCCGGGCGAGATGGTAGGCAATGGAATTGCCCGCGATGCCGGCGCCAATAATGACAACATTCGCGTGCGTCGGAAATGCACTCACTGCAATTTCCCTTTCCTTGACCGATTACCAACCAACAGCGAAGCCGTCCTTGCGCGGATCGCTCCCACCGCACACAACCCCTGTTTCGGGGTCGCGCAGAATGAGTTGCCCGCCACCAAAAATGTCGCGATCGCCACCCACCACCGGCACAATGCGATGTCCTCGCTCCGCGAGGGCTGCGACGATCGCAGGGTCCCACCCTTCTTCCATATGGACCAGCCCGCCGGCATCCTCCGCCCCGAGCGGCGCGTCGGGACCGGCTAACATCCAGCGCGGCGCGTCCAACGCTTCCTGGGGCGACATCTGGAGATCCAGGAGGTTGACCAACAGCTGTAAGTGTCCCTGAGGCTGCATGTAGCCGCCCATCACGCCGAATGACGAATGAAGCTCGCCATTATGGGTCGTCATCGCCGGGATGATGGTATGATACAGTCGTTTGCCAGGCGCCAGCGCGTTGGGGTGCTCAGGATCGAGCCGGAACAACGCACTACGGTTCTGGAGGGCAACACCTGTGCCCGGCACGACCAGTCCCGTACCGGCGCCCATGTAGAGGCTGTTGATGAAACTGCAGGCGTTCCATCTCCATCCACCGCACTCAGGTAGACTGTCTCTGAATCGGCGAACGGATTGCCGTAGGGGATCTCGTTCGCTGCACGGGCGCCTCTAATCTCGCGGCGCCGGCGATCTGCGTAGGCTCGGCTACACAACTTCTCAAATGGAAGCGGGACCGCACACGGATCGGAGACCCATTGGCGCGCGTCGGTAAAGGCAATACGCATACACTCGATCATGGTATGGACGCGCTCGACTACGTCCATAGAGCCAAGATCGCAGCCGGCGGCCAGATTGACCGCGAGAATCGCAGCCAGCCCTTGTCCATTAGGGGGGCACTCGTAGAGGGTGACACCGCGGTACTCGGCAGCAATCGGCTCATCCCACGTGCTCGTGTGGGAGGCCATATCCTCTGGCGTGATCCAGCCACCGTAGCGCTGTACGTGGGCGCTGAGCCTGCGAGCAAAATCGCCGCGGTAGATATAGGCTGGCCCATCAGCGGCAATGCCGCGCAGCGTGGCAGCCAGGGTCGGGATGCGCATCAGTTCGCCGGCTTGGGGCGGCCGGCCATCGCGCAGTAGTTCGTGTCCGCTGGGCTGCTCCAGCCCGGCGCCCGCATCAGTTTCTCGCCCTGTGCACTCCAATACCTGGCGATCCACTCCGTTACGGGGTAGCCATGCTCAGCCGTCCAGATGGCCGGTTGCAAAACGTCGGCCAGCGCCATCCTGCCATGGCGCTCCAGGAGATCGGCCCAACCCGCGACAGTACCGGGCACGGTAATCGTATGACCCGTATGGCGGGGCATGCGTGTGTAGCCCAGGCGCCGCAACTCCTCGATTGATGCCGCTGCCGGCGCCCGGCCGGACCCGTTCAGGGCGGTGACGCGCCTTTTCGCTGCGTTCCAGTATAGTGCGAAACAGTCGCCCCCGATGCCGGTATTGACAGGCTCGACGACACCCAGCATCGCCGCGGTCGCAACAGCGGCATCGGCCGCGTTGCCACCCGCTTTCAATGTATCGAGACCCGCCTGAGCCGCAAGAGGCTGACTGGTGACGACGATACTCCGCGTTGCGAAGACATTGGCGCGCCGTGATCGGAATTGAGGGTTGAAACGCATGGTAGTTCGATTGGTTGGACGTCCTACCTTGTCGCGAGTATATCACCCAGGAGCGAGGGTGTCAACAAGATCATCGCTCAGAGCGACAGGGTAGCAGGATATGCAAGGGTTGGGCTGACCGCAGGAGGAGGCCCCAGTTCGGCGGTCTCCTCCCCGCAGACGTCAGGCTGGGATGGCTGTCATTTGCCCGCCATCCACCAGCAGGATCGAGCCGGTCACATACGAGGACGCGTCGCTGGCCAAGAAGACGGCCACGTCACCGATCTCTTCTGCTTGGGCTGCCCGCTTCAGCGGAAGGGCGTTAAGAATCTTCTCGCGCTCTTCACCCTGAATAGAGGCGGTAAGCGGCGTGTCGACAAAGCCGGGGCAGATCGCGTTGACTCGGATGTTGTAGGGTCCGTAATCAAGCGCGACCTGGCGAGTGAGGTTGATGACACCGGCTTTCGCTGCACAGTAGGCTGCCTTTCGCTGTGTGGCCCGCAAGCCGAGGGTGCCGGCGATATTGACGATTGTGCCGCGGCCACCCTCAATCATCACCGGGATCGCATACTTGCATCCGAGAAAGACACTCTTCAGATCGATATTCAGGCAGAGGTCCCAATCTGCCTCGCTGATCTCTGTGACGCTGCCGACCGGGCTGACGCCCGCATTATTGACCAGGATGTCGAGCCGTCCGAACTGCTGGTGGATAGTCCGGATCATGTGCTGAACGTCCGCTCCGGAAGTCACGTTACACTTCGCGAAGATGGCTTCTGCGCCCAGTTGCCTCAACATAGCAACCGTTTCTTGCCCCCTGGACGCGTCAATGTCGGCGACGACAATGACTGCGCCCTCGTGCGCAAAGCACAGCGCGATGGCACGACCATTCCCCGACCCCGCACCAGTGACGATGGCAATCCGATCTTTCAGCCGCATGGTGTCGCGCTCCTCTCATCATGGCAGATCCGATTGTCTGCTACTACTCCTGAAATCCTGCGCTCAAGGGATCATCCATCCTCCGGTGACGTCGATGGCAGCCCCTGTGATGTATCCAGCTTCTTCAGAGCAAAGGAAAGCGCAGACCCGAGCAATGTCCTCCGGCGTTCCCAGCCGCCGCAGTGGGATTGCCCTGGTGACCTCGTGCCATACTTCTTGCTCCTTGCGGCCAGACTCGCGCGCAACATCGGCGAGGGAGCGTGCCAACATGTCGGTATCCATTGCGCCGGGGCAGATTGCGTTGACTGTGATATTGTGCTTCCCCAGTTCTAGCGCCAGTCCCTGGCTAAAGACCATCACGGCCGCCTTCGCGGCCGCGTAAGCGACTTCGTATGCAAACGGCCGCTTTGCATTCACCGATGCAATGTTAACGATCCGGCCACCCTGCCCGCGGCTGATCATCGAGCGAGCTGCTGCTCTCGAGCAGAGGTAGGTTCCTTTCGCCATGACGTCAAAGTGAAAGTCCCACTCCTCGGGGGTCAGATCGACAACCTCACGCTGTTTGATGACGCCGGCGTTGTTGACGAGAATGTCGAGTTGGTCCCAACTTTGCAGGACTTCGCTTACAGCGACATCAACGGCAACTGGATCGGTTACATCCAGCTCGAGGCTTTTCGCCACACCTCCAGCAGCACGAATTTCGCCAGCAACAGCGTCAGCCCCGGGCATCTTGTCGCTGACGGCCACAGAAGCACCGTCGGCGGCAAGCTGGAGGCAGATGCTCCGGCCAAGCCCCCTCGGATGTGCGGCGCCCGTCACCAGCGCGACTTTTCGATCCAGTCGGCCCATGTTCTTACCCCAGAGATGGTGAGTTCGGCTGTAGAACGCCTGCCTCGAACAAATGTAAAAACGTTTGGCCATCAATTGAAGTGGTCGATGCCTGCTTCGAATCACACGGCAGCGGCCGACGCCTGCTAGTCATGAGAAGATCGCAACAGCGAGTGCCGTTAGCACGCTTGCAAGCGCGGTTATCAGGACGCCGTACAGCAGGAGGTGTAAATCAGAAGCACCCCGAGATGCCGGAACACGCTGATCGTGCGCGTGGACCGCCCGGGTTCACCCAACCAAGGTGTGTTCCGGTCTCGGAAACATCCACCGCGATCTGTACGCGATCCAATACCTCTGACACCGACCGGACCAGCGCGCTGTCCGCCCCAGCGCAAGCCGACCATCAAGCCAAGAACTATCAGAATCGGCGTGAGGGCAAGCAGCCAATGGACAACGGTTGTCTCCATCCCTGGCATAATGCGGATACCCCGGTTCGCCCCTTGACGCGCCCTTCCGGCAATGATATAATCGCGGCGGAGACGTAGGACGTCCTACCTCTTTCTACTGTTGCAGTATACTACCATCCCACAACTACTGTCAATCGGCTGATGTCTCCTAGTGTCGTGTTGACTGCAAACACGCGCGCAATGGTCGCCACGACCCAAGAGAGCACCACGGCACGCACTTGTCTTTTGTCCAGGAGTACTTCCCGACTCACCCGAAAACGGCGCTGAGGGGGTCCGGGCGATAGCGAATGAAGTTTCAAAGAATAATCCGGCAACTCGGTGCATGCGGTCGCGACCATCGAGTCGCCGGATCAGATTCTCATCCTCCATAAGCCAGCCATGGCCCATACCTCCACACCCGTGGACTTGAGCACGGACACTGAATTGCAACGACCCATTCGCGAGAGGACTACTTTGCTATGACCGACAAGGGCCAGGCCAACACTGGCGCGGGCGGGATGCGAAGCGTCGAGGGCTCCCCGACGCCCAACGTGTTCCCACCACCGGAGTCGATGCGCCCCACACTCGTAGGGAGCCGGTACATGGTCTCGGCAGGCCATCCTATCGTGGCACAGGTGGCGGCCCTGGTGCTCGAGCAGGGCGGCACAGCCATTGATGCTGGCGTCGCCGGAGGCATCACATCGAACGTGGTTCAGGTAGACATGGCAAACTTTGGTGGCATTGCTCCTACGCTTGTGCGCATGGCGGGCTCGGACAAGGTCTACTCCGTTGCCGGTGTTGGCACATGGGGAAGCGACGCGACGATCCAGGCATTTCGCGAGCGTTTTGGCGATGATATGCCGCTCGGGGGCGCAGTGGCCCTCGTCCCGAGTGCACCAGCTGCCTGGATCACCACGCTGGCTCGCTTTGGCACCTGGTCGTTTCGCGATGCCGCCGGGCCGGCGATTGTGCTGGCGAGGGATGGATTTCCGCTCGATCAGCGCACGGCGAGGGCGCTCAGGATCCTGGGCGGCGGCTTCAGCCAGTGGGGGAGCTCGCGTGTGATCTACTGGCCATCCGGCAGGCCGCCAGAGGAAGGTGAGTGGCTTCGGCAGCCGAAGCTGGCGGCCCTGTTGCAGTGGATGGCCGATGCTGAAGTTGGGGCGGATCGGGCGGGGGCGTTTGAGAACGTCCGCCGGAGCTTCTATGAAGGTGAAGTTGCCAGGCGAATCGTCGAGTTTGTGCGCGCCGACGGTGGGTGGTTGACGCTTGATGATCTGGCCGGATTTGAGGCGGAGGTAGGGCCGGCACCTTCCTACCGATACCATGGCTACCGCGTGTATACGACACCAACCTGGACGCAGGGCGCGGTTCTGCTGCAGGCTCTCTCGATCCTGGCCGGCTGTGACCTGGAGCGGATGGGTCATAATTCCGCCGACTACATCCACTTCGTGATCGAGGCGCTCAAAGTGGCCTTCTCAGAACGCGAGCGATACTACGGTGACCCTCGCTTTGTCGAGATTGATCTCGATTGGCTGTTGTCGGACGGCCACGCAGATCAACTCAGGGGCCTGATCCGGCAGGGAACGGCCCTTCCGAATCTGCCAACGCTCGAGCGCAAGACCAAGAAACGCTACGACACGACCTATCTCTGTGTTGTTGATGGCGCGGGCAACGTTTTCAGCTCGACGCCCAGCGATACGCTGGACGGGGGGCCTATCATTCCAGAACTTGGGATCATCGTTTCTCCCCGCGGCGTCCAGAGCCGGCTCGATCCGGCCCATCCCTCTGCCCTCGCACCTGGGAAACGGCCGGTTGTGACGCCGGCCCCAGCCCTCGCCCTGGGCGAAGAAACAGAGATTGACCATGCGGTCTGGGCCTTTGGCTGCCCCGGTGGCGACATGATCATCCAGGCAATGCTCCAGGCCTTCTTGAACCGCCTCCATTTCGACATGTCGCCTCAACAAGCGGTTGAAGCGGCCCGCGTCGCAACGTTTAGCTTTCCTGTTTCGTTCTTCCCCAACGTCGAGGTGTCGGGGCGCCTGAGTCTGGAGGGGCGTATCCCCGAGCAGGTTCGGGAGAGTTTGAAAGGTCGCGGGCACAATCTCTATGTCTGGCCCGATTACGAGTTTGACGCGGGCGGCGTCACGATGGCATTGGATCTCAAGCCCCCGTCGAGAGAAGGCCGTGTTCTGGCGGCCGCGGCTGATCCCCGCCGCATCTGTTACGCAGTCGGTTGCTGACAGGCGTTGTCAGGCGCAGAGTGGGCTGCGGCCTGGCCCGTCAAGAAGGTCGGGGGTGTTTCCGCACAGTGATGGGAAGGACGAACAACGCTATGGAAACGGAAAGACTGCTGGCGTTCGTGCGAGCACTCGTGCACCAGAAGAGCATCAGCGGGCAAGAAGGACCGGTCGTCGACTGCATCCTGGACGAGATGCGAGACCTTGGCTTCGACCGGGTCTGGAGGGATTCGAACGGCAGCGCGATTGGTATGGTCGCGGGGGCGAGCGCCGGCCCCACTCTGCTGCTGGATGCGCATTGCGACACGGTCGGCATAGTTCCAGGTGAATGGGAGCGCGAGCCCTTTGGAGCCATCGTCGAAGGCGATACGCTCTACGGACGTGGGACGGCCGATATGAAAGGGACCTTGGCGGCGATGGTACACGCCGCCGCCACCGTTGATCGTGCACGGGTGAGCGGACGCGTTGTGGTCAGCGCGACGGTTATGGAAGAAGTCATGGAAGGCTATAGCCTCGCCACTGTCATCGCGGCGGTGCGTCCCGACTTCGTGGTCATCGGCGAAGCGACGGATCTGAATTTGAACCGTGGTGGCCGCGGGCGCGCGGAGATCCACCTTGAGACAATCGGACGGTCAGCACACTCCTCCTCCCCGGAGCTCGGACAGAACGCGGTCCTTGATATGCTTACGGTCGTGGGGGCGATCGAGGCGATGGCCCCAGCGCGCCATCAGCTCCTGGGGCCGGCCACCATGACACTGACCGACATCATTTCCGAGCCATATCCGGGCTATTCGGTGATCCCAAGCCACTGCCGGGTCACCTATGACCGGCGCCTGCTGCCGGGCGAGACGCCGGACGGTGTGACAACCGCGATTCGGGAGCTTTCGGAGGTAGCCGGTCTCGATCTGCACGTCCGGATCGCGCAGGGCGAGCATGCCACGTACACCGGAGCGGTGCTGCGTGGACCGAAATTCTTTCCCGCCTGGATCTTCCCCGAGGACCATCCGTTCGTCCAGGGTGCACTCCGCGGGTTGAATGCAGTGGGTCTGCAACCGGAGATTGGAGCGTATCGCTTCTGCACGAACGCCGCCTATAGCGCAGGGCGCGTTGGAGTCCCCACGATTGGGTTTGGGCCGGCGAGGGAGGGCGATGCACACGTCGTCGACGAGCACATCGCCATCTTCGCGCTGAATGCCGCGGCCAGAGGCTACCGCGCCATCATCGACGCCATTCTCGGATCATGAACTCGGGCTCGGTTCTACCTCCACCACATAGACGCGCGCGGGCAGGCCTTCGCACCCCTCCAGCTTGAGCGGCGCCACGAACAGCCCAACCAGCTCAGTTCGGATCGCGCCCAGATTGCACAGACTCTCGACCAGGAAGCGATTGCCGTCCGGATGGCGCAACACAATGTCATGCGTGCGGCCGACTTCAAAGGTGAAGGTAAAGTCGGCAGATAGGTAGTGGAGGCCTCGATCCATGAAGTGGCGTGCGGCGCTGTCGGAGAGTGTTGGTCCACCGCGTCGCCAGAAATCCGGGTGGAACCATTGGTCGTTCCACCCGGTTCGGAGGAGCACCCCTTTCACCTCCTGGTGCGGGAAGCCAGGGTGCGCCGCATCGAAGCGCTCAAACCAGGCACGCACCTCGGCCTCCGTGATCTCCTCGCCCCACTGCCATTCGCCCGCGGGAAGCAGACCGCTCGGCCGCTTGCCATCGAATGGGAGAAAGTAGGCTAACGTAAAGGTATGCTCGGGGAAAAGGACGTCTTCGAAGCCGTCATCCCGAAACGCGCGGTACCCATCAGGATCGATATGGGAGGAATAATCCACGTGGGTGCCCGCATGGCAACTCATGCGCAACTGGGTTTCATACATCCCAAGTGGCGAATCATACCCGTTGATCACGACGAATCTCACGTTCGATTGTTCGCTGACCGGGAACATACCCGGCCGGACAGGCAGAGAAACGTCAATGAGGCTCCCGTTCAGCGCCGTGACATCCCGCCAATGCATGGTCGCCCTCATACCCCTTCTCACCCTCCGCGCTTAAGCCGTACCGGCCCACTTCAGGCATCTCGGGCCCGTGCCTCGTGGCCCTCTGGCCAACCGGGACGCTAACACCCTGCGGCTCGCACACGCTCGCACGAATAATGTCTCACCTTCTGGTGTCCATCGTAACGTCGCCTCGTGGAGAGTGCCGGACGGGGTACCGGCCCGGTGCTCATTACTGGAACCATTCATCCAGGCGCAGCAGGCGGCGCATGTTCTCGCCCTCGACAAGCTGGAGATCGTCCTCATTCGGGATGCCCTTGCGGAGCTTCAGCCTTTCCAGCTCGAAGTCAGCCGCAGGCCAATCGGTCCCCATCACCATCCTTCGTGCGCCGACCTGGCGATACGCCATGCGGACGTCGAGCAGCATCGTTGCGGATGTTTCGAGATAAATATTGTCATTCCGGCCAGCGACCAGCAGCGCCTCGACCACATTCCACACTGTGCCCATGTGGGCGATCAATACGGGTACATCGGGGAAATTGCGGGCGATTTCTTCGATTCCGAGCGGTGTGACAAAGGGGTCGTCAAGGGCATTGACCAGCACGGGCAGTTTGTAGTCGCTCATCACTTCGAAGATCGGATCCAGGAGCGGATGGTCGACGAAGTGATATCCATGCATTGTGGGGTGCAGCTTGAGCCCTTTCAGTCCATATTCTTCCATACACCGGCGTACAACCTGGACGGCATCAGGTTGGCGCGGATTCACCTGCCCAAACCCAATGATCCGGCGGGGATACTTCTGCATCACCTCGGCGAGATACTCGTTGTCGGTCTTCTGGCCGAGCGAGCACCCAACCGCCATGTCGACGCCGCCGGCGTCCATGTCCTCAAGCATCATCTCGACCGAATACGTTTCACTGGTGAGGTACGCCGATGCTCCCTCCTCGGCGGCCCGCCAGACGTTGTTATAGGTATCAATGACCATGATGTCTCTCCTTGTGGTATGAGATGCGACTGTTCGATGGATAGTACGGCTCCAGTCGCTCCGGCACCCACCGTTCATAAAGCGTGTGGATGTGTGGCTGCAGGTCTCTCAATAGGCGACGACGAGCGCGGTTCGCATGCTCGTCGTTTTGCGGGTTACCCAGCTCCGCCTCGATCCGCGCAAGATCCAACCGCGTCAATTCGCCGTTTCGGACAAGCACCTCGCCTCCGACGAGTACAGTATCGACATCGGCTCGCACCGCCCGGCCAAGCGCAAATCCCACGGGATCGACTGCCGGATCAACGTAGGGGCGCCGAATGCGATCCAGTCTGAGGACCGTGATATCGGCGTTGTAGCCGGGCAAGAGCTTTCCAGCTTCACCGGCAAGTAAAGCAACTCCGGCACCGCCGACCGTCGCCATCCGCAAGACTTCATACGATGACGGCCAGTCACGCTCTAAACCCGGGCGACGGTGGAGTGTCGAGACCAGCCGCATCTCTTTGAGCATGTCCTCGTCGTCAAAAAGGCTCGTACTGTCCAACCCGAGCGCGACCTTCACGCCGTGCGTGCGCAGCGCCGACAATGGGAGTAGGCCGCTGCCCAGGCGCAGATTCGAGCTCGTGTTGGTGACGACCGTGGCGCCCGCCGCAGCCAGGCTGCTCAACTCGTGCTCGGCCAGCCAGATCGCATGAGCGAGCGACGTGCCTGGCCCGAGCAGGTCAAACTTTTGCAGGACTTCCACCGCCGTGCAGCCGAAGCGGCGATAGACATACGTGCATTGATATTTCGTTTCGAGCAAGTGGAGGTGGACTCCCGTGGCATAGTCGCGCGCCGCGGCTGCGAGGCGGGATAACAGGGCATCCGACGCCCACTGGAGCCCCACCGGACTGAATAAGAGCCGCGCGCGGGGGTATGCCTGCTTGCAGCGATGCCAGAGTTCCTCGAAAAGCGTGAAGTATTGATCCGTACTGATATAAATATCAGGGTAGTGGAACCAGTGCCTCGCCTCGACCTGCAGCGCCAGAGGGAGGGACCCAAGGAACTCCTCATCCGATACATAGGCTGCCATAACATTCTGATCGTGGTGGCCCAGAGCGAAACTAACACGAACTCCTGCATCGTGGTACGCTGCCAACGCGCGCTCAACACTTTCGCGATAGGCTGGAAAGGGGCCTGTGCTGGAATGGCTCTGGACCGAGGCCGTAATCCCGGACCGCAGCATTCGGGCAGCGGTGTAGAGCGTGTTCCAGTACGTGTCGAAGTTGGGGTAGAGCATAAAGCCCGGTAGCCAGAGCTCCAGCGGCGCATCTTGCATGCCGACAGACTCCGTCGCGATACCCCGGCCATGGTGATGTGCGTTGATCAGCCCTGGGATCACCAGCCAGTCGCGCGGCCCGCCGAGTGGCGTGAGATGGCTATAGTCGGTCCGCAGCTCGGCCCATGGGCCGGCAGCGATGACCTTACCGGCATCGATCACCAACGCCCCGTCGGTGATGACGCTCGCTTCCAACAGGTCAGGGTCGCAGATCAGGTACTCGGCACGGATGAGATCAGGCATCGGAGTAATACTAGCGGGCCACCAAGCCGCCATCCACTGACATGGCATGGCCGGTGACGAAGGAGGCCGCATCCGAGCAAAGCCAGGCGACTGCCTCGGCGATCTCCTCAGGTTTGCCCATGCGCCCCATTGGATGAGACTGATCGAAGAGCTTTCGCTTCTCAGGGTCGCCGCCGGTCAGTCGTTGGACCATCGCCGTATCAATTGTTCCGGGACAGACGGCATTGATTCGAATCCCTTTGTCTGCGTACTCGACCGCGGCACAACGCGTCAACCCCACCACACCGTGCTTGCTGGCTGTATAGGCAGCGTAGTCTTGCCAGGCAACGAGGCCGGCAGCCGACGCTGTGTTCACAATCACGCCGCGCCCTTGTTTCAGCATCTGGCGGAGTTCGTATTTCATGCAGAGCCAGACGCCCTTGAGGTTGACGGCCATGATCGTGTCCCAGTTCTCCTCCGTGCACTCGGCGGTTGGCCCCCCCTGGCCCTCGAGACCGGCGTTGTTGAAGGCACAGTCCAGGCGTCCATAGCGATCGACCGCTGCGTGCACGAGCGCCTCAACGTCGCCCGCGTCCGCCACGTTCGTCTTTACAAAGATCGCATCACCACCAGCCTCTCGGATCAGCTGGGCTGTTTCTTCCCCGCCCTCTACCTGAAGATCGGCGACGACAACCTTAGCACCGTCCCGCGCGAATGTCTGTGCGGCGGCGCGCCCGATGCCTCGGGCAGCACCCGTCACCAGTGCGACTTTCCCGTCGAGCCCGTAATTCATCTCCAACCCTCCCTTCATCGTTTCGCGTCAACTGATGTAAAGTTGGTGCTCCTGATCTTTGCCCTATCGAACTAAATGAGGGGCCTGCGTAAGATCCCTTCACTTCGAATATCAGCACGTGGCCAACTTGGGATTTGCCTTTCGACTGTGAATCTGGCCTGAAAACCTTGTGGGGCTGGTATTTCTCGATGGCGCGGCCCACAACTCTGCTCCTGACGGATTCAAGTTGGTCCCTGGCGACCGCGGCGCGTCGCCGCAGGTTCTCGTCCATTTCGAGAGCCGGATCGATGACGGTGTCGTACGGCGCCCAGTGCATATTGACCAGGTTCGGTTCAGGCCGGAGTTTGTAGACTGGGCCTCCGGAACTTGAGAATTTCATCCCGCAACCCGGTGCGCACACTCGCGCGCATCGGGTTGCGCACTACTCTTTTCGACTTCGTTGCAGCCAATTAGCGGAAGATGGAGCTTTGATGGCGCTACGCCGTTGCAATGTAAGCCCCCTTCGTTTTCGTGTAATGCTCGATCTGTTCGTAGCCAAGTTCGCGGCCGTACCCACTCTGCTTGTACCCACCAAAGGAGACGGAATTATCCAGTTCGAGGTAGCAGTTGACCCACACAGTACCGGCCTCAATCGCAGCTACCAGGCGGTGCGCGCGGGCAACGTCATTTGTCCAGACACCCGCGGCAAGGCCATAGATCGTATCGTTCGCACGTGCGACCGCTTCGTCTTCGTCTTTGAAGGTCAGGAGGGCAATCACTGGACCAAAGATCTCTTCACGGACAATCGTCATTTCATCGGTGCAGTTCGCGAAGATCGTCGGCTCCAGGAAGTAGCCGCTTCCCAGCCCGTTGGCCTCAATGCGCCGGCCGCCTGTGAAGAGTTGGGCGCCTTCGCGCCTGCCGCTCTCGATGTAGCCGAGGATCGAATTCATCTGGCTCTTGGAGACGACCGGCCCGAGATCGGCGTCCGGCTGGAGCGCATCCCCAACGATCAGCTCCTCGGCTCGGGCGATGAGTCGCCCGGTCACCTCGCCGGCGATTGATTCCTGAATGTAGACACGCGCACCGGCCATGCAATCCTGCCCCGTGTTGAAGAAGCCGCCCCACAACAGCCCTTCCACCGCCTGTTCGACGTTGCAGTCCGCAAAGACCAGTTGCGGGGCCTTCCCCCCCAGTTCCATGATGAGACTCTTGGTGTTGCTGGCCGATCGCTGGATAATATCCTTGCCGACTTCGGTCGAGCCCGTCAGGCTGATCCTGTCGATCCCTGGATGCTCCGAGATCACAGGCCCAATGGTGGAGCCTGGGCCGGTGATAATATTGACCGTTCCAGGCGGGAAGCCAGCCGCCTCGACCAGCTTGCCAAGGTATAGGGCCGTAAGTGGCGAGACGCTGGACGGCTTGACCACACAGGTATTGCCACAGGCCAGTGCACCGGCCACCTTCTGCACGGTGATCAACAAGGGATAGTTCCACGGGATCAGCAGCCCAAAAACCCCGACGGGCTCGCGGCGGATGTAGGCGAAGCGGTTGGGCAGCGATACTGATGGCGTCTGACCGGCGATCTTTGTCGGCCAGCCGGCCAGATAGCGAACCAGGCCGGTGGCGGCGGCGCCATTTATCCCGCGGGCCGATTTGATTGGTTGCCCCATATTCAGGGACTCAAGCTCTGCCAGGAGCTCGCCGTGTTCTTCGATCAGGTCGGCGAGACGATTGAGCATCGCTTCCCGCTCAGACGGGCTGGTCTTCGGCCACTCGCCGGCCTTGAAAGCCTGTCGGGCGGCAGCCACTGCCAGGTCGACATCTTCCGGCGTCCCTTTGGGAACGTGCGCCAGGACCTCGCCGGTGGATGGATTGATCGTGGGGACGCTTTCCTCGGATGTTGAAGACCGCCACTCACCGCCAATGAACAGCTTGTGATCCGCTGCCAAGAACGATTGCACCCCATCCTGGAGCTCGATCTTCGGTTCTTGTGCCAGTCGCATATCCGTTTCTCCTTCATCGAAGTACAAGCAAAGACGTTGTTCGAGACGGGCGGGCGTGTCCCACGTGTGCCATCCCGAAAAACATTCTGATTGCACTCAGCGTTCGCGCAGACGTGGATCGACGATGTGGTAGACTACGTCGACCGCCAGGTTGGCCAGCACGTAGAACATGGCTACAAAAATCACCGTACTCTGCACAACAGGGTAATCGCGACGCAAAATCGCATCGGTCAACATTCGCCCGAGTCCCGGCCAGGAAAAGACAATTTCGGTGATCACGGCACCGCCAAGCAGAGCGCCGAACTGAAGGCCCTGAATCGTGAGGATGGGGAGCAGTGCGTTGCGGAGGGCGTGCCGCAAGATGATACTGCGCTCGCCTATGCCGCGCGCACGGGCCGCGCGGATGTAATCTTGCTGCAGCACTTCGCGCATCGCCGAACGTGTCATGCGCGAGACAAAACCGGCTGACGTCAGCCCGATGGCGATTGCGGGAAGCGCCAGGTGCCTGAGAAAGCTCCACAATGCGGGCCAGTTGCCGGTGAGAATCGTATCGATCAGCATGAAATTCGTGATCGTTTTGAACTCCATGCCCGGGTCGATCCGGCCGTTGCTCGGCATCCAACGGAGCTTGACCGAGAAGAGCACGATCAGCATGATGGCGATCCAGAACCAGGGCATCGAGAGACCGAGGACAGAGAAGGTGCGGACCGTGTAATCGAGGAACCGGCTGGGCGTGATCGCCGAGATCAGCCCGGCGCTAATTCCGACCAGCGAGCTGACCATCAGCGCCACGACCGCCAACTCGATCGTCGGAGGCATCTTCTCGAACAGTAGTCGTTCGATCTGGACACCGGACGTAATCGACACCCCGAGGTCACCTCGCACCATGCTCGTCATGAAGACGACATACTGGTCCCAGATCGGCTGATCAAGCCCCCATTGCTGGCGTACACGTTCCATCTGCTCGACGGTCAGGTTCTGCGTTGCCAGGAGATTGATAGGATCTCCGGGAACAATTCGCAGCGTCAAGAAGGTCAGCGTGGCGACCAGCCACACAACAACGGGAGCCCAGAGGAGGCGATTGATGATGTACTTCACTGGACTGGCGCTCGCTCCTATACGTCTTGGCGCCTGAGGCGCGGATCAAGATGGTCGC
This sequence comes from Chloroflexota bacterium, assembly GCA_003520455.1. The sequence goes on from DOUV01000799.1 coordinate 20,750, forward strand.
GCAGGCCATCGCCGATAAAGTTGACCGATAAGACCGTCAACAGAATCGCCATGCCAGGAAAGAACGGGACGTGCGCCGCATCAAATATGAGTCGCTGGCCGTCACTGACCATGAGCCCCCAGTCCGGGGTCGGCGGCTCCACCCCCAACCCCAAGAAGCTGAGTGCTGATGATGTGGCTACCGCAACCGCGACCATAGCCGTGGCTTGCACGATCAGCGGTGGAATCATATTTGGAAGGATGTGTTTCTGTACGATCCGAAAATCTGTCGCGCCGACTGCCCGCGCCGCGATGACGAATTCTTCATTGATCAAGGTGAGGATCACCGAGCGAATCAGGCGGGCGAAGACAGGCACCATTGAGAAGGCAATCGCGATGCTCATGTTGACCAAGCCGGGTCCCAACGACGCGACGATCAGGATGGCCAGCAGGATGGCTGGAAAGCTCAGCATGACATCCATCAGACGCATCAGCACTTCTTCGAGGAGCTCCCCTCGGCTCCAGTAGGTGGCGACGGTGCCGATAACAGTGCCGACGACCGTTGCCATGAACACGGAGATCACGCTGACCAGCAAGATCGGGCGCCCGCCGTACAACACACGTGTCAGCAGATCCCGTCCAAACTCGTCAGTACCGAAGAGATGGTCGAGGGACGGGCCTTCCAGGCGCCGCGGGATATTCGTTTCTTGTGGGCCATACGGCGTAAGCAGTGGCGCGAGGATCGTGAGGAGCACGACCAACCCAAAACAGAGCCCGGCAAAAAAGGCAATCCCATACTGCTTCCAGAGTCGATCAGCCCGCGAGAGCAACAGGGGCTTTTTCTCAGCAGGCCGCTGTACCACCGGGATTGCCCATTTGTCCGTCGATTGGATGTCCGTCACGGCCTTGTTCCCCATGCGGAGCGATAGGAGCGCGCGTGGCAGACGGGGCATCTCGTCTGCCACGCGCGCTCGACATCCAGCTTATTCCAGCCAGACATTTTCCAGAAAGACGCGTTCTGTCGATGCACCCGCCACAGGCAGGCCCATCACGTTCTTGGCCATCACGACCGGCTTGGTGTAGTAGGCGAGCATCACGTAGGGCAACCAGTCGAGGATCGACTTCTGGAGTTCCTTGTAGATCTCAACGCGCTTTTCTGGATCCGATTCGCTTCGCCCCCTGTCGATCAGGTCATCAAACTGCTTGCCGATGGGGAACGCAGCAACACCGGTCTCGTTCTGTGCCATTGCCTGAGACGAATGCAGGAGTCTGACCTTGTTGTCGGGATCCGGCACCCATAGCGACCGCTGGTTCATGTTGAGCTGCGACTGGCCGCCGAGAACCTTGCCCCAGTAGGAGCCAGAGTCGAGCTTGTCCAGGGTGATGCTGAAACCGACGGCCTCGAGGTCGCTCTTGATCAGCTCGGCCATTTGGGGCCAGAAGCGGTTGTTCTCGTAGGAGAGCTCAATCTTGATCGGCGTCGACAGCCCCGAGGCTTCGATATGCTCCTTGGCTTTATCGACGTCGTAACGGCTCATCTCGGCCAGAGAGGCATCGTACCCTAACTCGGTCGGTCCAATAAGCGTCACCGGCATTTCGCCTAATCCGTGGAGTACTGCGACAATGAGGTTCTCTCGATTGACGGCATAGTTAATCGCCTTGCGCACGTCCTGGTTGTCCATCGGTGCATTCAAGGCGCAGAGGCCCAGGAACAGGTCGATCAGCGGCGGCCCTTGTTCCACCTTCACGTGTTCCGCGTTCTGGAGACGCTGGACCGCCGTCGCCGGGGGGTACGGAGCCAGTGATACCTCCCCTGATTCGATGGCCGCCAGCATCGCGCCCTCATCCGGGAAGCCGCGTATGACGACTTTGTCCAATTTCGGTCGTCCACCCCAGTAGTCGTCGAACGCCACCAGGGTCGCCTCCTGGCCGGGGACGAAGTTTTGCAGCATGAAGGGACCGGCGCTGACCAGTTTGGTATTGATATCGGACCCGAGTTGGTCCAGTGCCTTCGGGCTTATGACGATCGAAGCCGGGTGGAAGAGCCGGTGCAGTTGGGCCGCGTCCGGCTCTTTGAGCACGAGCTTGACAGTGAAGTCGTCCTCGGCAGTAATTGACTCCCAGTTGTGGAAGCCATACTCGGCGTTCATGTACAGGCCTTCCACGTAGCTGGAGTCCTCCGTATTCGCCTGTCGGGTCAGACTGCGGACAATGGCATGGGCGTCCACGTCCGTGCCGTCATGGAACTTGGCGCCCTGGCGGATGCGGAAGGTGTACGTGAGCCCGTCGTCGGAGATTGCCCACGATTCAGCCAGTCCGGGCTCGGCCGGCCCCGTCCATTCGCCGCTGCTCGGTCGAGTGAGTGTTGTCCCCACATTGTCGATTACGTTGGAGGCACCGAAACCGTTCCAGAGGCCGGGCTCCAGAGATTCGCCCATCGACTCGGCAGCAAAAACGAGCGTGCCACCCTGCTTCGGTCCAGTCACTGCGCCGGCCGTTGGGGCAGCCGTGGGTGCGGCGTTGGCACCTGCTCCAGCGCCGGCCACTGTTGGTTCAGCCGGTGCTGGAGTTGCAGCGCCGCGGCAGGCTGCTAACAGCGAATTGAGAGCGGCCACGCTGGCAACAGCCGCAGTCCCCCGCAGAAGCGCGCGACGGGTTAAGTCCGGTACCTTGTATTTCTGGCGCAGTTCTTCCGACAGCTCTTTGTGAGGCATTCTCCCCTCCTTCATAAAGTCCGCCTCTTGTGGAGGAAACGATGAGAGCCGGCGTTCATAACGCTGGCATCATGAGCACAGTCGCGATCGTCCAACCGGATTTCACTTTTCTCGCCAACGATTCGCCCCCTTTGTACTCTTGAAATGGTTGGTTCTCACAGATTCTCTTCGTCCGCCACGATCCCGCTTCCGCTCGCGGCCCGCTTCAGAATCTGGCGTCCTCGAGGGCGAGACTGATCTGATCGAGAAACGCGGCCGACATCGCCCCGTCTACAACTCGGTGGTCAAACGTCAGACTCAATCCCATCATCGGGCGCAATGCGATTGTGTCGTTGTGCGCCGCGGGCTTCTTGCGAATCCGGCCCACCCCCAATATCGCCGTCTGCGGCGGATTAAGAATCGGAGTAAAGGCGTCGACGCGGTAGCTCCCGAGATGTGTGATCGTGAAGGTCCCATCGGCGAGGTCGTCGGGTACTAAGGTGCCGACCCGCGCCTGTTCTACAAGCCTTTCGAGCTCGCTGTGGACCTGGCGAAGTGATTTCTGATCCGCAGCGCGGATCACAGGGACGACCAGGCCCTGATCAAGCGCAACGGCAACCCCAATATTGATCTGCCCGGGCAGGATGATTGATTCGCCATTCCATACCGCATTGAGGAGGGGATGGTTTTGCAGAGCTGCGGCGACAATCTTCACGAGGATGGCGGTGTATGTCACGCGGGAGTCAGCCTTGCGGGCGTCGTGCTGGTCGACCGTCGCGGTGACATCGACTTCGGTATGGAGGGTGAGCTGTGCGGTGGTATGGAGGCTTTCTATCATCCGCTGCGCGGTATGGCGGCGGATGCTCGTCAAGGGAACTTCTCTCCGAGCTGGTGCCTCCGCCGCCGTAGCCTCTTGGGAGGCGGCCGCTTTCCGCATCGGAGGCGCGCCGCTGCTCGCGGCGGCGCCGGCT
>DOUV01000451.1 GCA_003520455.1 Chloroflexota bacterium
CGAAGCACCGGCCCCGACCACAGCCCCAACTGAAGCGCCTGCCGCCACGACGGAGGCAACCAAGGCTCCCGGCGGCACCGGCGAGATGGGCACCAAGGATACCCCCATCGTCATGAGCTTCGTGCCGTCGGGTGACACCCAGGAGATCATCGCCAGCGGTTCGGAGATCGCTAAGATGATCGAGGAAAAGACAGGGCTCAGCATCATGGCCAACGTCGCCACCAGCTACGCCGCCGTCGTCGAGGCGATGTGCGCCGGCAATGCGCCCATCGGCTGGTTGAACACCTTCAGCTATATCCTGGCGCATGAGAAGTGCGGGGTAGACGTCGCCCTGGCCACTGTGCGCTTCGGTAACGCCTACTACACTGGCCAGATCATCGCCAACAAGGACAGCGGCATCAAGACCCTGGCCGACCTGAAGGGCAAGACGATGTGTTGGGTCGATCCGCTCAGTACGTCGGGCTACATTATCCCGCGCATCATGCTCAAGGCCGCCGGTGTAGACCCCGACAAAGATCTGGCCAAGGCGGTTGAGGCTGGCAGCCACAACAACGTGGTGATCGCGGTCTACAAGGGTGATTGCGACGCGGGGGCCACCTTTGTTGACGCACGGAGCTCGGTCGAGAAGGATTTCCCCGACGTCAAAGAGAAGGTCGAGGTCATCGCCGAGTCACCGAAGATCCCCAACGACACCGTCAGTTTTGCCAAGGAGGTCCCGCCGGACGTCCGCGACAAAGTCGTCAACGCGTTACTCGAGCTTTCCCAGGAAGAAAAGGGCAAGGCGGCGTTGCAGACGGTCTACGAGATCGAGGGCTTCGAGAAGGTCGACGATAGTTTCTACGATGAGTTTCGCACCCAGCTCGACGCTGCAGGCGTGAACATCGAGGAACTGGCGAAGTAAGGGCAGACAGCCGTCCGCCCCTGCACCCTGCGCGGGGCGGGCCGGTTCGGCCCGCCCCGCTGCTTGACGAGGGAAACAGGCGTGCTCGAGATCCGCAACCTCACGAAAGTGTACGACGACGGCACCCAAGCTCTCGACAACGTCAGCTTTACCGTCGAGGATGGCGAGTTCCTGGTCATCATTGGCCTTTCAGGTTCGGGCAAATCCACGCTTCTCCGCTGTATCAACCGTCTGATTGAGCCAACGGCCGGCCAGATCATCTGGAACGGCGTGGAAATCACCGCGGCGAGACCGGCTGAACTGCGCCGCATCCGCCGCCAAATCGGCATGATCTTTCAACATTTCAACCTGGTGAAACGCTCCAGTGTTCTCACCAACGTTCTCTCCGGGCGGTTGGGCTACGCGAATACCCTGGCGAGTGTGCTCAATCAGTGGCCCCAGCGTGACATTCAGATGGGGATGGAACGGCTCGAGCTGGTCGGCATCGCCGAAAAGGCGCACAATCGCGCGGACGAGCTCTCCGGTGGCCAACAACAGCGGGTCGGCATCGCGCGGGCTCTCATGCAGGAACCCAAACTCATGCTGGCCGATGAGCCGGTCGCCAGCCTGGATCCGGCGACCTCGCACTCCATTATGAAGTATATCGAGCAGTTGAACCGCGAGCAGGGCGTGACGGTGCTGTGTAGCCTCCACTTTCTGAGCCTGGCGCGCGAGTACGGGACCCGCATCATCGCGCTCAAGGCCGGTCGCTTGATCTTTGATGGCAGTCCCACGAAGATCGACGAGCGGCGCTTCCGCGAGATTTACGGCGAAGAGGCTGTCGAAGTCGAGATTCGCTGAGGTAGACCGCTCTATGGAACGTGCCGAGTTTCGCCCCCCGCCCTCCGGCCCGGCCCCAGCGGTAGCGGCCGTCCTCTCGCTGTTCCTTCCCGGTTTGGGGCAGATCCTGGAGGGGCGCCGCGAGCGGGGCGGTCTCCTGCTCCTATTGACATTGGCCCTCCTCGGCTTAATCGTCTGGCTCCAGGTGCCGCTCCTGCTGGTGACGCTCATTCCCTTCTGGCTCTGGAATGCACTCGACGCGTACCAACTTGCGGGCGGAGCCCGTCCCAATGGCGCCATGCTCTTCTTACTGGCGGCACTCCCTGTCTACGCGATTGGGTGGCGGATCACCGAGATTGATTTCGGGACCCTGCTCGGTAGCGCGAACAAGGTTCAGCCGCTCGTCACCGGGCTCCTCCAGCCGGCGCTGCTCCGGCGCGAGGTGGAGCTTGGCGGGGACAAGGTACAGTTCCAGGTGCCCTGCGCGCCGAATCCGCCGCCACTCCCGCCGGCCGCTCATGGCCCCACCATCACTCCCGGGGCGAGTTGCGGTGTCGTTGGTGAATCTCTGACCCTCGTGGGCACCGGGTTCCCCCCCAACACGCCGGTCCAGCTCTGGTGGATCAACCCAATCGGCGCACAGAGCCGCGTCCGAGTGAACGGCTCATACGAGCCCATCGTCACCGCTGCCGAGGGGAATTTCACTGCGCAACTGACGATCCCCCAGGCCGTTCCGCTTGGCGTGAGCGAAAAACCCGTGTTTCACACCATCGAGGCGCGCTATGTCGCCAGAGTTGGTGGCTGGCACCTGACCGAGACGTTCTGGCTGGTGGTTTACCGTATGTTGGAGACCATTGCTCAGGCCCTCATGGCCACATTCGTCGGCTCGATCCTGGCCGCCGCGATCAGCTTCTTCGGTGCGCGCAACCTGATGGCGGTCAGTTCGCTCACCCGAGGACTGTACTATGTGGCTCGCGGCATTATGAACATCCTACGCTCCATCGAGCCGCTGATCATGGCCATCGTCTTCGTCGTCTGGGTCGGCCTGGGCCCCTTTGCCGGTGTTCTCGCGCTGATCGTCCACACGATCGCCGCCCTGGGCAAGCTCTACTCTGAGGCCATCGAGAGCATCGAGCCCGGTCCGATTGAGGCCATCCGGGCCACCGGCGCCAACCAGATCCAGACGATTGTCTACGCCGTCATCCCGCAGGTGTTGCCTCCCTGGATCGCCTTCACCGTCTATCGTTGGGATATCAACGTCCGCATGTCCACCATCATCGGCTTTGTTGGCGGGGGCGGTATTGGTTTCTTGCTCGCCCAGTGGATTCGCCTGACCGATTTCCGCTCGGCGGGCGCGGCGATCTGGGCCATCGCGGTCGTGGTCGCGGTCCTCGACTACCTGAGCGCCCGCGTGCGCGAGAGGGTCATCTAACATGGCATCGTCTCGCCCCCCCGCATCTCCCGCGTCCGATGTTCGCCAGAGCTTTATCGAACGATTGAGCCGCACCTGGCTCTGGTGGTTGATCGCGATTCCACTTCTGATCTGGAGCGTCAAAGCCACGAATTTCGATCTTCCCCTGCTCATCGGCGGTGCACCCAAAGCGCGCGAGATCCTGACCGACCTCGTGCAGCCATCGCTGGTCACACGTGGCGAGGAGATCCAAGAAGCCTACGCCCAGATCCAGGTCCCCTGCACCGGTGAGGGGCCGGTCCAGAAGAGTGCCGGCAAAGGACCAGAACTGACCCTTTCCCAGACCTGTCTCAACGCGCGCGAGTCGCTCACTATCAGGGGGACAGGGTTTCGCCCCAACACAGACGGGCGCATCTACTGGCAGCCGCCCGACACACCCGGGCGCCTGCGCGACGAGCGTTTTACGACCGACGCTGAGGGGAACTTCACCGTCGAGACCGATATCCCGCCTCTGCTGGCCGAACACGCCGGCATCACTCAAGTGCAGGCGCTCCTCACGTGGACATCCGGCCGCTTGCGCCCAAGCCCAGCCCTCCGAACGACCTTTGGCAAGATTATCGAAACCGTCTTTCTCGCCCTGATGGCGACCACCTTCGGCGGCATCCTCGCCATTCCGCTGAGTTTCCTCGGGGCCCGTAACCTGATGCCACATACCTGGCTCGGGGACGCTGTCTACGGCGTTACGCGCACCTTCTTTAACTTCATGCGCTCGATCGAGCCACTCATCCTGGCGACGATCTTCGCCATCTGGGTTGGATTCGGTCCCTTCGCCGGCGTGCTGGCCCTGGCGGTCAGCACCATCGCCAACATCGGCAAACTCTACGCCGAGGCCGTCGAGAGCATCGACCCCGGCCCGCTGGAGGCGATCCGTGCGACGGGTGCCAACGAGATTCAGACCATCGTCTACGGGGTCATCCCGCAAATCATTCCGCCCTACCTCTCGTTCACAATCTACTACTGGGACATCAACGTCCGCATGTCCACGATCATCGGCTTTGTCGGGGGCGGGGGGATCGGTCTGGAATTGTCGCGCTGGATCAATCAACTACAATGGAACAACGCAGCAACGGCGGTCTGGGCAATCGTGCTCGTCGTCACCTTGATGGACTACAGCAGCGCCATCGCGCGGGAGCGGTTGGTCTAAATGACCCAGAAACGCTCGAAAATCCTCGTCATCGGCGGTTCGGCCCTGGACATCAAGGCCCAGACCACGTCCCCGGTTGAGTACGGAATCTCAGTCCCCGGCCAGATACGCCTCAGCGTCGGCGGCTCGGCCCGCAACATGGCCGAGAATCTGGCGCGTCTCGAGGTCGAGACCGTGCTCTTCTCCGTGGTCGGCGATGATGTCGCCGGGCGCTACCTGATCGAGACCACCGGTCGCGTTGGGGTGGATGTGAGCCAGGTGCTCGTTTCCGACAAGCACCATACCGGCGCCTACCTGGCCATGATTGGCTTGCATGGGGAGCCGGAGTGGGGCATGGATGACATGAGCATCATGGAACTAATCTCGCCCGACTACATCAATACACGTCGGGCTCTCTTCCGCGGGGTGCGCGCGATCGTGCTCGACATGAGCGTCGCGCCCCCTACACTCCAGACCATCTATGCCCTGGCCCGGCGCCACCGGATCGGAGTCTGCATCGACCCCACTGCCCGGCTGCTGGCGCGGCGCCTCATTCCCTACCTCAACCAGACCGCCATCATCACGCCCAACCAGGCTGAGGCCGAGGTGCTCTGCGACTGTACGATCCGCGATGCTGACGACGCGGCCGAGGCGGCGCGCCAGCTCGTCAGTATGGGTGTCAAGCTTGCCATTATCACGCTAGGGGAAAAAGGTCTCGTCTACGCTACCGCCGAAGAGAGTGGCCGCGTCCCGGCGCTGGAAGTGGACGTGGTAGACCTCACGGGGATCGGCGACGCGCTCACGGCTGCGGTGGTCTTCGGCCTGATCCATGACTTTCCGGTGGATGAAGCCGTTCGCCTTGGGGTCACCGCGGCTGCTCTTACCCTGAGTTGCCCTGAGACTGTCTGCCCTAACCTGAGCCTCGAGCGGCTCTATGACAGGCTCGTCTTGTGAGCGGAGATTGGAGATGACGGCTTCATCAATCTCTCATCTCTTTACCCGATCCTCAATGAGTGCTCAACGTGTCCCCCTCGTCCTCGCCCCGGCCGTCGAGTCCGCCCTTCACGCCGGCCGGGCGGTCGTCGCGCTCGAGTCGACCGTCATCAGCCACGGGCTGCCGTGGCCGCAGAACCTCGAGCTGGCCCAAACGGTTGAACGGATCGTTCGCGAAGCGGGGGCTACCCCTGCGACCGTCGCCCTCCTCGACGGCGCGGTTCGTGTTGGGCTGGATGATGCCGCCCTCGAACGGCTTGCCACCGCCCCGGACGTGGTCAAGGTGAGTCTGCGCGACATCGCACCGACCCTGGTCCGGCGCCACCCCGGCGGCACCACCGTGGCCGGCACGATGTGGGCGGCCCACCAGGTTGGGATCCGGGTTTTTGCCACGGGAGGCATCGGGGGCGTTCACCGGGGCGACGGCGGAGACGTCTCCGCCGACCTCCCGGCCCTGGCGACGATCCCCGTCGCGGTGATCAGCAGTGGAGCCAAGGCAATCCTGGACCTCTCACGCACGCGGGAGTGGCTCGAGACCTGGGGTGTGCCGGTGCTGGGCTGGCGGACCGACGCGCTACCGGCCTTCTACAGCCGGAGTTCCGGTCTGCCGGTCGACCATCGCGTCGAGAGTGCAGCCGAGGCCGCGGAGATCATCGCGCTCCACCTCAATCTGGCCCGCAGCGGCCTGCTGCTGAGCGTGCCAGTCCCGGCCGCCGACGAGTTCCCCGCCGGCCGGCTGCTGCCATTGCTG
>DOUV01000126.1 GCA_003520455.1 Chloroflexota bacterium
CGTTGCTGCCGGCGGTTGGGTCGGTGCCGGTTGCTCTGCAGCGGCAGTCGGCGCGGCTACAGTTGGGGCGGCCGGCGGTGCTTCGGTTGCCGGCGCGGACCCGCCACATGCGGTCAGGAGCGTGAGGATGGCGACAACAACCGCAACGTAGGGTAGCACTCCTTTTTTCCAGGACATCGTGATTTTCTCCTCCTTCTCAGGCGACGTCTACGGGAACGCTATGTGCCGCTCGCCGCAACCGTAAGGACCATCCCGGCCGCGCCGGCGTTCGAGGCCACATCCCGCCATGAATCGCACCTGGTCCGCTGTTGACAGATGACTCCGCCACAGGCTGGAGATGGTGCGATTGAGCGGGCAATGCTGCCCACGATCAACTCTCATGCGGGTGGCAACAATGATGGGGCAGGCATGTGGTAGGAGACGGTTGACAAGATCGATTGACGAGAAGTATACTGACTAAGGTGCCAACTGTTGACACTATACAACATACTCGCTCTTCGTGCAAAAGTCAATCCCTCTTCACGGTCAACCCGGCTGTATCGGGAGGCGCAAAGAAGATGGAGCAATCTGGGACGGCCAATGCCAGACCTGCACAGAGGCCGGATCTCGGGAGCCGCAAGGCGGGAAAGGTCTATGCCTCGATCAATCAATCCCCAATCAGACATCACGATCTTCTCGATACTTCCGCAAGCGCCACTGGCGCAACAGGCATTGGAGCTGATTCGGCAGGCCATCGTGACCGGGGTCCTTAAACCGCAACAACCTCTCAAAGAGAATGAGATCGCGATCCAGATGGGGATCAGCCGGCAGCCAGTCCGCGAAGCGCTGCTCATTCTGGAAGAAGAAGGGCTTGTCGAACGGGTACCCTACAAAGGCACCTTTGTCACCACATTCTCGCGGCAGGACGTCGAAGAACTGTACAGCCTGCGAATTGCGTTGGAATGCTTCGGTATCGAACTGCTGGTGCCACGGCTGGACGAGACCGATCTCGGGAAACTGCGGGCGATTGTTGACCGGATGCACCAGGCAGCTCGTGAGGCTGACGCGCCCGACGTCAGTTGTTATGATCTCCAGTTCCACGAATACCTGATGGCGCGGACCGGGCATAAGCGCCTGTTGAGCACCTGGCAGGATCTGAAGTCTCAGATCCGGCGTGTTGTTGCAGCCGGCAACGTCCTAAATGAGGATCTTCATCGGATTGCCGAGAACCATATGCCTATCCTGGCTGCCCTGGAAGCGCGAGACATCGCCAGGGCGAAAAGCCTCATGCAGCAGCATATCTTTGACTCTGGGGCGCGGGTGATTGCCAACCTGGAACGACTTCAGAGATCTCCCGCCGATGGCGCGAACGGCGAATGAGTCGATGTGATCGCTACCTGAACGCGATACCGTCCATTTCAGTTGGACCGAAAGAAAGGGAAAACAATGGCGACCGAATCCGAGTACAGCTCCCTGTTTGAACTCGTCAAGGCCTTGACCGAGCTACCGGGCCCAATCGGGCACGAGCAGCCGGTCAACGATTTTCTCCAAGATCGGTGGCTGTCACGGACAGAGCGCGTCTGGCAAACGCCCGTGGGCAATCTCTTCGCCTTTGTGGGCGGCAAAGGGCCGCGCCTGCTTATTGGTGGCCACGCCGACGAGATCTGCCTGATGGTGAAGTCGATCACCGACGACGGCTTTCTACACCTTTCGATCTGGAATGCCGACCGCGAGGGCCGCCCACCCAAGTGGCTGTTCCCCATCGGTCAGCGTGCACTCGTCGTTGGTCCGGCCAGGCCAGTCTACGGGATCTTCGCGACTGGCACCGGGCACGCTGCCAGCCAGGCCCAACGCGAGAAGCCGCGCCCTGACTGGAACGATATCTTTGTCGATCTCGGCCTCCGCAGCCGGGCCGAGGTGGCGGCGCGGGGGGTACGCGTTGGGCACCGGGTCATCTGGAACCCGGCGACTCAACGGCTGGGCGATGCCTTCATCGTCGGCAAGGCGATGGACAACCGCGCCGCGCTCGCGATTATGACGGCGCTGCTCGATGCGCTCGATCCGGCAGCCCTCGCCTACGAGCTCTACTTTGCTTCAACAGTGTTGGAAGAAACGGGCCTGGAGGGTGCCCATTCGGTCGCGCGCGAGGAAGAGTTCGACCAGGCGATTGCGCTCGACGTCGGGTTGGCGGGCGATATTCCAACCGTCGATTTGCTCGACGTCCCGGTGCGGCTCGGCGACGGGCCAGTGGTGGTCCATCAGGATAGCGAGATCCACTATAGCCGCGCGATCAGCAACCGCCTGATCGCCGTCGCGGAGCGCGAAGCGATCCCCATCCAACACGCCGTCTTCCAGCGCTACGCGAGCGATGGCGCCGCGTTCATCCGCCAGGGAGTCCCCACGGCTCTACTGGCTTTCCCCACCCGCTACACTCACAGCCCCTTTGAAACGGTTCATGAAAACGACCTGACACTCACGGTCAGGCTGCTGAAGGCCTATGTGCAGACCGACCCGTCCACCTTGCCTCACTGATCGGTGCCTGGTTGTCTCGACAGCGATCGCAATGCGGCGATTGATTGCCCGCGCATGGGGTCGGGGGCACCGTGCGCGTACGATTCTGTCACGGATCACGCATCGCGCATCACTTCACTTGTTTCGCAGTGGCACCAGGGGTCAGGAAGCCGGATTTGCAGCCGCCCACTCCTCTAACGCCGATACAACGGTCATGATCTGCTCAGCGGTGATCTCTGGAAAGAGCGGCAGGGAAAGCATCTTCGCGGCCACCTCCTCAGTCACCGGAAAGGCGCCGGGCTGAAAGCCAAGGTGGGCGTATGTGGGTTGCAGGTGGAGCGGCGGGCTATAGTAGAGCCGCGAGGCGATCCCTCTGGCGGCCAGGTGATCCCGCACCTGCTCGCGATTCTCGATCAAAACAGTGTAGGCCCGGTAGACGTGCCTGACCTCGGGGGCCTCGTAGGGTGTGACCAGATCCAGGGACGCCAGGCGTTGGTTGTATTGATTGGCGACCTCCCGGCGCCGTGCAATTCGGTCTTCCAGGGCCGGTAATTTTGCCCTGAGGATGGCGGCTTGCAGAGTATCTAACCGCTCGTTGAATCCTTCGGCGACCAATTCCCAGGAGCGAATCCCCAGGGTGCCGTCGATGCCTGCTTCCATCTCCAGGCTGTGCCCATAGTTGCGCAGGACTTTGATCCGGTCGGCGATCTCCTTGCGGTTGGTGATGATGATCCCCGCATCGCCGTAGGCGCCCAATATCTTGTTGGGGGCCAGACTGATACAGCCCACATCGCCGAAGGTCCCGACCCTGCGCCCCTTGTATTCGGCGCCTACCGCCAGTGCTGCGTCCTCAATCACCAGCAGACCACGGTGCCTGGCGATTTCCATGATCGGGTCCATGTCCGCCGGATGGCCGAAGAGGTGCACGGGCAGAATCGCCCTGGTTCGACCGGTGATCTTCTCTTCGATCCTGGCCGGATCAAGGTTAAACGTGCGCCGATCGATGTCAGCCCAGACGATGGTGGCGCCACAGTGTGAGAGAGTCATCGTGGTCGGGTTATCACTGTTGGGGGCGGTGATTACCTCGTCGCCCGGCCCGATGCCGCACGCCATCAATCCCAGGTGGAGCGCCGCCGTTCCAGAGCCCACCCCCACCGCATAGCGGGCTCCGCAGTAGCGGGCGAATTCTGCCTCGAAGGCTTCGACCTCTTCTCCCAGGACAAAACTGCCGCTATCGATGACGCGCTGGATCGCCGCGTCGATCTCGTCGCGCAGGGCCTCGTATTCGGTGCGCAGGTTGAACATCGGGACACACATGGGAGTAGACTCCAGGTAAGCTTGGCGTTCAGAGGGAGGTCAGTTCGCATTCTTCGCCTTGTCGCGTGCTGCCGCGACGGGCTGTCTCAAACGTTGCGGTGCTTCGATCGAGCGGATGTCGAAGGCGTAGTCTGCTCGTGCCCCTTCGGGCGTGATGTATCCCAACTCGATATCGCACAGGATTCGTTCTGGTTCGCGTTCCTCGACCGGACCAAAGCCCCCGCCTCCAGCAATATGTAACTCGACCACATCACCGGGATTCAGGTGAATGGGCGGGAAGAGCAGGGTGCGCTTGCCGTTGATGTAGACCTCGCCGATTTTGCCAGGCTTGCCCCCATCGAGCCCTTGGGGCAGGGTCGTGATGCGGTCGGGTGTCAGATTGAAGATCATCGGCTGACTCCCGGCATGCTCGAAGATAATCACCTGGCCAACCCCGCCGCGCCGGCGGCCGGGGCCACCACTGTCGGGCCGCAACTCCTTCTTGGCGAATAGGATTGGCGCCTTGGTCTCGATCACCTCGCACGGCGTGATGGTGCTATTCTCTGGGTAGGAGACGGGGATCATGCCGTCCATCGTCAGCAGTGCTCCTCGGCCGCCGTGGGGAAGCATGTCGACCAGGAAGTGGCCGAACTCGTCGTCGTCGCCCATCAAGACCAGCGGCCAGATGGCGCCGTTGCTGGCCTGGGCCCGCTCGCCGAAAATCGGCCACAACGCGCCGAAGAGCACCTGGTTCATGTTGTTGATCGTCTTGGCCCGGGCCTTGACGGCGACCGGGAAGGTCGCGTTCAGGATCGAGCCTTCCGGCGCGAACATGTGAATCGGTCGAAAGAGCCCCTCGTTGTTGGGGATGTCGGGCGCCAGCGCGCACTTGAACGGGTACATCGAGGCGGCCAGGGTGCTGTTGTAGGAGGAGTTGATCGATGCTTTGCGCGTCTGCGGCGAGCTGCCGGTGTAATCGATGGAGATGTCACTCCCCCGCACCTCCACCCTGGTGTGGAGATGGACGATGTCGATGTAGCCGTCGATATCGAGCCCGTATTCATAGACACCATCGGGCAGTTCGGCGATGCGCTTGCGCATCAACTCCTCTGAGCGCGTGAGGATCTCGTGCGCCAGCAGTTCGATATCATCCATCTCGTAATCGATCAGGAACTCGCCAAAGCGCTCGGCGCCAACTTTGGCCGCGCCGGCCATCGCGCGCAGGTCCCCAAGTAGCAGATCCGGGACGCGGCAGTTCTTCCCGATGATCTCGAAAGCGAGTTCGTTCTCCTTCCCCCCCTCGTAGAGTTTGAAGGGCGGCATGCAAAGACCCTCGCTGAAGACGTCGTAGCCCTCAATCTCGGCGGGGTGGCCGCCAACATCCGACATGTGCGAGACGGTGCCCAGGCAGGCGACCACTTTCCCCTTCCAGAAGACCGGGGTGAGGAGGATGTAGTCAGGGAGGTGGCCGGTGCCGATCCAGGGATCATTTGTCGCCAGGACATCGCCCTCCTTAAGGGTTTCGGGCGGAAAGCGTTCCAACAGAACCCTGGCTGTGCGCGGGTAGACCGCCGAGAAGGTGGCCGTGCTCCAGACCGACTGGCAGAGCGAAGAGCCCCGAGCGTCGGTCAGGATGCAAGCGAAATCGCGACTCTCTCTGAGAATCGTGGAAAAGGTCGTGCGGACAACAATCTGATCGACCTCATTCATGATCGAGATCAACCGCTGCCACAAAATGTCCAGGGTGATGGGGTCGAGTCTGCGGGTGTTGCCACGGTTTTGTCGATCGCGCATTGATTGTCTCCTGATACAGGTCACCCTTATTCGACAATGTCAGTCTCAAGCCCGTAGTCCTCGCGCGCACCACGCAGCGTGATGTAGCCCATCTCGAGGTCGTGCAAGATGCGCTCGCGCTCGCGCTCGGGCGCCGGGCCAAAGCCAGCTCCGCCGGGCATGCGCATTTCAAGCTCGTCGCCCGGTCGGAAGTGAATCGGCGGGAAGCGCGTCAGTTTCTGACCGTTGAGATAGACCTCGCCGAGTTTGCCAGGCTGGCCCCCGTTCAGACCGGGTGGCTGGCAGACGATTTTGTCCGGGATCAAGCTCAAAATCATCTCCTTCTGGCCGATATGGCGGAAGGTGATGATCTGGCTGACCCCGCCCCGCCGCCGGCCGGCGCCGGCCGAATCGGGGAGAAGTTCTTTGCGCCCAAAGAGGAGCGGTGCCTGGGTCTCCATCACTTCGCACGGAGTCACCGTGCTGTTGTGCGGGAAGGCGACCGGCACAAGACCATCCAACTCGCGCATGGCGCCGCGCCCGCCGTGGGGTAGCATGTCCACGACGAACTTGCCGTAGCCTTCTTCCTCACCCCGCAACGTAAAGGGCCAGATAGATCCGCTTCCGGCCTGGGCGTGCGCTCCCAGGATCGGCCACAGCACGCCGAAGAGTACCTGGTTCATGTTGTTGGTGAGCTTCGCGCGCGTTTTGACCGGGTGAGGAAAGGTCGTGTTGAGAATGCTCCCCTCCGGTGCATAGACATGGAGCGGCCGGAAGAGGCCCTCATTATTGGGAATACGCGGCACGAGGGCGCACTTGAAGGGATAGATCGTCGAGGCATAGGTCGTGTTATAGACACAGTTGATCGACCCCTTGCGCGTCTGCGGCGAACTGCCGGTGTAATCCACATAGACATCCGAGCCGCGGATCTCGATCGTGGCGTGCAGGTGGACGATATCGATGTACCCGTCGATGTCCAGTCCAAACTCATAGACGCCATCCGGCAGGGCCGCAATTTTCTGGCGCATCAATTCTTCGGAGCGGCCATGAATCTCAGCGGCCAGCACCCGCAGATCATCCATCCCGTAGTCGTCCAGGAATTCCTGCAGCCGCGCCGCCCCGATCCGGTGCGTCCCGATCATGGCATGCAAATCGCCCAGCACCATGTGAGGGACACGACAGTTGTTGCCGATGATGGTGAAGACCACTTCGTTGGGCTTGCCGGCCTCGTAGAGTTTACAGGGTGGCAGGCGCAGCCCTTCCTGGAAGACGTCGTAGGCCTCGATATCGCCTGGGTGCCCGCCGACGTCGGAAACGTGTGCAATGCTCCCGATGAAGCCGACCACCTTGCCCTTCCGAAAGACCGGGCTGATCATGACATAGTCCGGGAGGTGGCCGGTCCCGATCCAGGCGTCGTTGGTTGCCAGCACATCGCCCGGCCCCAGGGTCTCAACCGGGAAATGCTGCAACAAGACCCTGGCGGTGCGCGGCAACACGACACAGAAGTTGGCCGGGCTGAAACTCGACTGGCACAACGAGCTCCCCTTCTCGTCGGTCAGGATGTAGGCAAAATCGCGACTCTCGCCGACAATGGTCGAAAAGGAAGTGCGCACAATCGCGTCGTCGATCTCGTCCATGATGGCAATGAGTCGCTGCCACATGATTTCCAGGCCGATTGGATCTATTTCGCCTGTCGTAGGTGTATCGCTCATAAAACTCCTACTCCCTGCACGGATCGATAACGGAACGCCTCATGGGCGAGCGCGCGTCGGTGACGCGCGCTCGCCTTGCAATCCTGGATGGTGGGGGTGCCTAGTCGTTGAGCTTGGCGAAGCCCATCCAGAGGAAGCCGTCAGGACCAATGTCAAAATCGAGACGATCGGTCTTGCCGAAGGCGTCTTTCATCAGGTAGAGGTAGACATGCGGGACGTCCTGATTGATCAACTCCTGGATCCGGATGTACTGGGCCCGGCGTGCCTCGGGATCCATATTCTGGCCTGCCTCGACGGTGAGCTTGTCAACCTCTTCATTCTGCCAACCCGAGCGCTGTTTCTGCCCCGGCTCGAACTCCTTCACTGTGATCCAGGGATCGAAGAAGGAATTCCCCAACGCGTCCATGTAGATCTCCTGGTTCTTGTTAGGGAAGTAGACTTGCTCCCGAAAACTGGTTACATCCAGAACCTTGAGATCAATATTGAGGCCGACGTCCTGCAACATGGCAGCGATGGCCTCTGCCACTTCCTTCTCGTAGATGAAGGCCGTGCTGGCGTGGAAAGTGAGGGGCTCGCCGTTATAACCGGCTTCGGCGAGAAGCTGGCGGGCCTTCTCCGGGTTGTACTCGCCCCACTGGTTGAAGAATTTCTCGCTCCAGCCAAGGGTCGGCGGTGTAATGCGGCTGAGGGTGGGAACACCCATCCCATCGATCAGGTCAATGAGTGCTCGCCGGTCGATGGCCAGTGAGATGGCCTGTCGAATCCGCACGTCCCTGGTAGGGCCATTCCAATCCGGCATGGGATCGGAGGGGCCAGTCCGCAGCGCCAGCAGCATCGTGCGGTTGGTCAGGTACTCCTTCACGCTGGTGCCGGGATTAGAGTTTACGCGCTCCCAGTCTTGGGATGGGACCCCGACCATCAGGTCAATGTCGTGGGTGAGCAGGTTAGCCACACGCGTAGAGGTCTCGGGGATTGCCCGGAAAATCAGCGTGTCGATCGCCGGCTTGCCTTGCCAATAGTCTGGGTTCGCGACGAGGGTGACATGATCGTCCTTGACCCATTCCTTGAACATGAATGGACCGGTGCCGACAGGTTTATATTCAGCGCCTTTCTCGGCCATGTCCTTGCCCTGTTTGGGTGCCTGGATGCCGCAGCCGGTCCCGGCCATCTTGCTCAACATGGCCGGCTCGGGCGCCGTCGTGATGATGTCGACAGTGTAGTCGTCAACAGGCTTGACTTCCTTGATAAAAGTCCACTGCGGGTAGGTGATCATCGTATTATCGGCGAGGATGCGCTCATAGGTCCAGACCACCGCGTCGGCGTTGAAGTCCTCGCCGTTGTGGAACTTGATCCCCTTGCGGAGGTGGAAGCGCCAGGTCGTATCATCGAGGTTCTCGTAGGACTCGGCCAGCCAGGGCTCAAAGGCCGCCGTCCCGCGGTTGCGCCAGACCAGGCAGTCGAACATATTCATGTGGATCCAGGTGGCGGCGATCGCCCAATCGGTCGGTGGGTCGAGCGAGGTCACCAGCTCGGTCATGCCGATGGTCACCGTCTTGGGCGCGGGCGTGGCGGTGACAACGACTTCCTTCTCTTTCTCAACGACGGTGGTCACCTGTTTCTCGACCTCGACCACGGTCGTGACCTGCTTCTCGACGACCTGGGTGACGACTTTCTCGACTGTCTGGGGCGTCGCCTGTCCGCCACAGGCGACAAGAAGAACCAGCGCGAACAAAAGCAGGAGCCCGACCGACAGACTACGCCGCGGATGCCGCGACCGCCAGAGTTGCAGTCTCATGATTCACCTTCCCTTCCTAAGGGTTCGCTTTTAGCCTTCGTACGATCTCGGCAGACTGTTTTGAGGACAGAGGGTGCCATCCTCCAGGCGTCTCTTCTCTTTGGTCGATACGTTCCTCCTCCTGCAGCCATCCTGCGAAGACTATCCGGACGCCAAAAATACCGCTCTCTGTCGAAGCGATTGGCGATTGCAGCATTGCTGACTCGCCTCCATGACGCGCATGATTCCGACCGGGCGCAACGCTTCGAAAGTGTCTCACCGATTCGACCGCTCCCAGATGACCGCATCGGTGTCGGCGATGTGGGCAATGTATCCACCCGGATTGATCGGCATTCTGACCCGACGACTGATGATGATCCCATTGATGGGCGCCGTACAGGTCTCCATGACTTCGCTCGTGACAGGATCCAACACCCGGCCCAGAACTTGCCCCTTCTTCACCTCCGCCCCCAGCTTGATCTCCGGCTCCTGCAGGTAGAACCCACCGGCCAGCGAGCGGTAGACGACGTAGTTTTCCACCATGATCTGCCGCTTAGGAAGAACAGGATCACCCGCGATCATCTCGAGATGTTTCAGGATGTTCAACAGGCACTCCGCCCCCTGGTCGATGGTGTCGTCGATGATGCCGGCACCGCCCGCCTCGACCACCAGCGGTACGATGCCATTGAGCATCGCCTGGCCCGAGAGCATCGCGGGATTCGCGGGGTGCTCGCGCCACCAGATGACGCTCGAGCCAAAGGCAATCGCCATCTCGCGGATCTGACGATTCATCTCGGCCATTTTCTCGTGTGTGAGGCCCTCCGTGCCGCCTACCGCGCCGATCCCATCAGCGATCCCTCCGGCCACGGCTGGCTGTGAGTCAGAGGGAAAGGCGTGTGGAAAGGCCACAGGTAGTTCATCGCAGGCGCCCGTGCCGTCGTGCATGTCAATGAGGTACTCACACTGCGTGATGACCTCGTTCCAAAGGACGTAGGCCATCTGCTCGGTCAACCAGCCATTGACGCGCTTGCCCGGCCAGACGCGGTTGAGGTCGAGTACGTCGGCCGGATTGACCCGCATCCCCGAGCTCTCGACGGTGCCTCCAAACTCCACCGAGAGTGGGTTGGCGAGCGGCAGGCAGTAGACCGCGCCCCTCAACCCGTGGGGATCGATCCGCAGCATCGCCCGCCGAATGATTTCGGCGCCCATCGGCTCCCACCCATGCAACGTCGATTCGAGACACACTCTGGGACCATCGCTCGCTCCGTTCACGACCTGAAATGGGATCCGGACCTCGGTTCGTGCCGCCAGAACGCCCACCGGCAGATACCCGTAGGCACGCTCGCCCGGCTTGATCGTGGTCGAGCCGACCTGGATTGACTCACGCATCTCGTTGTACCACCTTTCCTGGGCATCGAAGAAGTTGGCTCAAGCCCGGCCGTCGAGACGGCCGGAACGGAAGTATGTTTCAGATATGTGCCCAGCCCGCCCGGAGCCAGGCGAGGTACGCCCGCAGCCCGCTGGCCAAATCGTGGATTGGGGCGAAGCCGACATCCTCCTGCAGCCGGGAGAGGTCAAGCGGCGCACGTTCCTGGCTCGGGAGCACGGCCACATCCGCGGCCTCGCGATCGGCCGCCTCGCTCCATCCGAACCCCGGACAGAGTCGCACGAGTGTCTCCAGGGCATCTCGCACGGTCACAAAGCGATCCGTGGCCGCGTTGTAGATCGTCCAGCGCAACCGGTCGGCCAGGGCCAGGCGGGCGAAGGCCTCGGCGACGTCCTCGATGTAACAAAAATCCCGCAGCCGCTCCGCGCCCCAGATCCGGACCTGATCGCCGGCCAAGGCCCGATGGGCGAATTCGTAGATCATGGACATAGTCTCGCGCGAGTGCGAGGCGCGCTCCATGGGACCGTACGCTGAGCCCAAACGCCCCACCACAAATGAACCCTCGTAGAGCTCGTCGTAGCGGCGAGAGAGATTTTCCCCCGCGATTTTGCAGATCGTGTAGAGATTGGAGACCTGGAGGGGCTCATCCTCGGCCAGGCGCCGGTGCGGATTGGCCGGTGCGCCGTAGACGCCGGTCGAGCTGATCAGGACAAAGCGCCGGGCCCCGACCTCGCGCGCCGCTTCCAACGCGTTGAGGGTTCCCCCCAGGTTCACGTCCACAACGGTCGCGGCCTGGGCGCGTTCCACCTCGCGCGATGGCGTGATCGCCGCGCCGTGCACGATGCAATCAACGCCGTAAGTACGAGCCAGTTCGATGAGTCCGGCGCGGTCACGCACATCGCCCTCGACCCACACGACCTGGGCTGTCTCAGCGGCCAGAAAGCGCACCGTCTCCGGGTCGGGGGGGCGCCGCGCCAGCGCAACAACGCGCGCCCCTTTCTGGGCGAGCCGGCGCACGATGTTCAGATTCACAAAACCATTGGCACCCGTCACCAGTACTGTACTCACGCATCCCCCTGAGATACGACCGCGTACTCCAACTCCACCTCTTCCAGGAGATCACCCAGGACGGCCAGCCAGCGCCCCGGCGGGATCGCGGGCCAGACGGTGCCGCTGTTGAGCACAGTCCCCGCCCTGGGCGCGGTGATTCGCGCCACTTCCTCCCCCGTGTAGGGGTGGTAGACGATGGCATAGGTGTCGCCTGTCTGGAGGACATCGCCCCAGTGCGTCTGGCGCATCATGAAGCCACTCGCCGACCCGGCCGTGATTTCGGTGTGCGCATCCCAGAGCGTGCAGCGACTCGATTCAACCCGAATCTCGCCGTCCAACATGCCCAGGTACTTCATCACATTGGTGATCCCTCTGACACAGGTCTCGACCTGGGCCGCGCCGTTGCGGAAGAAATCGGCGCCGCCGCCCATCTCGATCGTGATCGAGGGCACACCGGCCTTCATCGCCTCGTCCTTGAGCGTGCCCCGCCAGGGCGTCTTGGCGAAGATGTGCTCGAGCCCAAAGGCCAGGGCCATCTCCCGGCTGGTACGGACTACGGCGGGGTTCAGCGCCACACCGGGAACTTCGCTCAGGTAGATCGTATAGTAGTAATAACTATCGGGGCCGCCCGAGTGAATGTCGATCAGATAGTCTGCCTGCCGGACAATATGGTCGAAATAGGCGCGGGCCAGCCGCTCGGTGATACTCCCCTCGGGGTTACCGCGCCCCTGCCGGTTGAGATCTTTGCCGTCCCAGAAGGTGGCACGCTGGTTGAATTCGAAAGCTGAGGTGTTGACCACAGGAACGGCTATCAGCTGGCCCTTCAGCGCCGCAGGGGCAAGCTCGCGCAGTAACCGACCGATCGCGACACTCCCCACGAGCTCGGGACCGTGCATCGCGGCGGTGACGGCCAGGGTGGGGCCATCCCCGCTGCCATTGACGACGTTCACCGGGATGGCCACGGGGATGCGGCTGAGTGTTTCTCCGACCTCGATGTGCCCAAACGCACGCTGGCCCGCTTCAGCCTGAGCGCTCCCGATTTGCATCATCCCTTCTCCTCCTGCTCGTCGCGCAGCCAGCGTCCGAACCACTCGAGATACTTGTCCAGGCGAAAGACGCGGTGCCAGGGACGGCCGCCGCGCGAGAGACCGTGACTCTCGTTGGAAAAGCGCACCAGCTCTGTTGGAACCCCCACTCGTTTCAGGGCCATGTAGAGTTGTTCACCCTGTTCGATGGGACAGCGCAGATCCTGCGCCGAGTGGATGATCAGGGTCGGCGTCCGAGCGCTGCCGATGAATTGTAGCGGCGTCTGGTTGAGGTAAGCGGCCGTCGTCTCCCAGGGCGGTCCATCCCCAAATTCGAACTCGCGTAAGTGCCCGATATCACTGGTGCCGTACGATGAATAGCGGTTGGAGACGCTGCGATCCGAGACCGCGGCGCGGAACAGGTGGGTGTGGCCGACGGCCCAGTTGACCTGATAGCCGCCATAGCTTCCACCGGCTGTCCCCAGGCGGTGGGGATCGATGAAGTCGAAGCGCTCGCAGGCGGCGTGGATGCCGTTCATGTTGTCTTCGTAGTCCCGACCGCCCCACTGCCCGAGAATGGCCGTGCAAAAAGACTCGCCGTACCCCTGGCACCCGCGGGTGTTGCAGTAGACCACTGCGTAGCCCTCGGCGGCATAGAGCTGAAACTCGAACATGAAATTGGGCCCGCGCATGCCACCGGGGCCACCTCCGTGGTAGAGAATCGTTGGGTAGCGCCGGCCCGGGGCGCGGCCCACCGGTGGAACGACCCACCCGTCGACGGTGGCATCCCCGGCTTGAAACGTGAACCGCTGCGGGGGCGAGAGAGCCACGTCGGCCAGAAGTTCATCGTTGACACCCGTGAGCCGGCGCACCCGGGCCGGTGGGGGGACCTCAAGATCCAGCACGTGGAGGTCCCCCGGATTCAGGGCCTCGCGCACCAGCGCGACCGCGACTTGCCCTGCACCGTCGAGGGTGAAAGCGGTGACGGCATGGTCCCCCTGAGTCAAGAAGTCTATCTCTCCCGTATCGATCGCGATTCGGCAGAGTTGGACGGTCCCCCTGTCGCTGATGAGTGCCAGGACGCCGCTGCGATTGGGAAGCCACCGCGGCCCGGCATCGCCCTCGTAGCGCCCCAGGTCAGTCGCCGCGGCGTTGCCCAGCGTTCGGTCAAGCGTGCTCGTCAGGCAGCGAGCCGTTCCTGTGGCAGCGGAGACCAGCCACAGACGCTGGTTGCCGTAATGGCCGATTGTGGGATCGTCGTGGCCGACAACGGCGATGGTGGCGCCGTCGGGTGACCAGCTGAGCCCGGGATGCCTGATCTCTTCGAGTCCGAAGAGTTCCCGGGGTTGAACCGGGGCCGCACTGTTGGCGTCCAGCAGGTAAATGAATTGCCGGCGCACAGCATCCGCGTCAGGGTTGAGATTGCCCACAACCGCGATGGAGCGCCCGTCGGGCGACCAGACCGGCGCGGCGAGATCGAACTCGCCGGAGGTCAATAACAGCGCTTCCGCTGCCTGCTGCGCCCCATTCGCCTCGAATGGGACCCAGGCGACCTGGCGCCGGTTGTCGCCCACGAAACCGGCGCCATCCAGTTTCCACCTCAGCCGCCGGACAGTCGGAACGTCGCGGTTGAACCTGGTGTAGGGATCAATCTCTGCCTCGTCGCGAGAGAATTCCTCCCCGCGCCCCAGGCCGGTTTTCGGATCGGCCAGCAGGGTAAAGGCGAGGCCCATACCATCGGGCGACCAGGCCGGATCCTGGATGCCACGGCACCCCTCGGTCAGCATCCGGGCATCGCCGCCGGCCGCAGGCGTGACCCAGAGCTGTGGCGCCGCAGCATCGGGATCTGTCTCCGACGCCTTGTCTCGCGTTGCGCCGTCCGGCTGCACGGTTGAGAGGTAGGCCACAAAGCGACCATCGGGGGACCACCGGGGGTGCGTATCCAGCCCCGCCCCGGTCGTCAGGCGTCGGGTGGCCCGCGTGGCAATCGTTGTAACGCAAATATTCGACCGGTAACGATTCTCGGTGGCATCCATCCAGGTGCGGACCCAGGCCACCTCGCGGCCGTCGGGCGACACCTGGGGATCGTCGGCCATTTGAAACCGGAGCAGGTCGCGTGAGGTCAGGCGCCGGCCTATCATAGCGCTTCTCCCCATGTCGACCTGGTCACGTTTTCTGCCTGGGGTCCAGCACGTCCCGGAGCCAGTCACCCCACAGAATGATTCCCAGTACCGTAAGGCTGATGGCGATGCCGGGGAATGTCGCCAGCCACCATGACGTCGCCAGGTGGTCGCGCCCTTCGGCGAGCATGATCCCCCATGTAACAGTTGGCGGCTGTACGCCGAGACCAAGGAAACTCAGGGATGATTCCGCGATGATGACAGTGGCCACCTGCAAGGTTGCCAGCACGATGATCGAGGCAGTGACATTGGGTAAGACGTGGCGCAGGATAATTACGGCATCGCGTTGCCCGATACACCGTGCAGCTTCGATATAGTCCCTGGTCTTCACCGAGAGCACCTCGCCGCGTACCACCCGTGCAAATGTGACCCAGTTGACCAGCCCAAGGACGACGATCAAGGCCACCAGGTTGGCGCCTTTGGGGCCGAGCACACCGATCACGGCCATTGCCAGAACGATGAAGGGCACTGCCATAAAAGTATCGACGAACCGCGAGATGACGTTGTCGGTTGCTCCCCCGAAATAGCCACTGACCAGGCCTAAGAAGACCCCGACAACGAGCGAAACGGCCACACCTAGAATGCCAACAATGAGAGAAACGCGAGAGCCATAAATGAGGCGGCTGAGGAGATCGCGCCCGAGTTGATCGGTTCCTAGAAGGAATCGTGGATCACCCTCGGAATCCCAGGCCGGCGGAAGTAAGCGCGACCTGAGGTTGAGTTTGGTCGGATCGTGGGGAGCAATCACGGGGGCTGTAATCGCCGTGATGACGACGATGACGACCAGGAACGCTCCCAGCAATCCGACCGGGCTGCGGAGCAGACTCCGCAGCCAGAGCAGGCGGGGGCGCTGGCGCAGTCGGATCTCCGGCTGAGACAATGCTTGTGCCGCTTGCACGTTCTCTCCTTTCCCGGCAACGAACCGGCGCATTATGGCACCTGGTCAGCTGTAGCGAATTCGCGGATCAAGCAGGGCATAGGAGAAATCCACCAGCAGGTTGGTTCCCATCACCACCAACGCGAAAACGAAGACGCCGGCCTGGACAACTGACAGGTCGCGGACCAATACTGAAGCGAGCATGAGGCGCCCCAGGCCGGGCCATGCGAAGACGTTCTCGACAATCACCGCGCCTCCCAGCAGCCAGGCCATCTGCAACCCAAATACAGTGACCGCGGGAATCAGGGCATTGCGCAGGGCGTGACGGATGAGGACCACGCGTTCCGGCAGTCCCTTGGCTCGCGCGGTGACGATGTACTCCTGGCGCATCACTTCCAGCATGCTCGATCGTAAGATCCGGGCGAGTGCGGTCGCGATTCCGCCCCCCAACGTCACTGCCGGGAGAATAATTGAGGTCGGCTGGTCCCGCCCTGAAACCGGGAGCACGCGCAACTGCACTGCAAAAAACAGAATGAGCATGATGCCTATCCAGAAATTTGGCATGGCGCGGCCGAGCGTAGAAGTGGTGGTCACGAAGAGGTCCAGCGGGGAATTCTGGTAAATTGCTGATAAGAGGCCGGCGGGCAAGGCGATAAGTATGGCGACCACCAGCGCAGCGACTGCCAGTTCCAGGGTGGCCGGCAGGCGCTCCAAGACCAGCGGCATGGCGGCCGTCCGAAACCGAAAGGAAGTTCCAAAGTCACCCCGCAGCATGAGGACCAGGGACCTCAGGTATTGCTCGTGGAGCGGCCGGTCGAATCCGTATGCCGCCCGCACGGCCGCAATCTCCTCTGGCGATGCTTCGGGCCGGACCAAATGAGCAACTGGGTCCCCACCAATTCGCAAGAGGACGAACAGAATCAAAGTCAGTCCGAAGAGCGGGGGGATCATTTGCAAGAGCCGGGAGATCAGGTATCGCGCCATGCTACGACCTCGCTTTCCCTCGATTTCGGCCTGGATTGTCCGGGGGCTCGTCTTGCCCCGAGCCAACATTGCTTGACGCCATGGTCTGGGCCAGATCACGCCATGGGTCGAAGACCGTTGAGTGATGCCTGAAGCATGAATGGCCCAGAATCGTTGCCGGCACGCTGCCCGGTGCCGTATGGCACACCGGGCAGCGCACGTTGCTCGAATCGCTCGGGGAGAGTCATTCTCTCCACTTCACGTTACCCATCCAGAGGAAGCCGTCCAGGGGCGGCTCCCACTCAACCTTGTCACTCAGGCCCACGGTGTCGTACATCTGATAGAGGTAGATGTAGGGGACGTCCTCGTTGATGAGCTCTTGAACCTTGACGTATTTTTCGCGCCGCGAGTCGGGGTCCATGTCGACGGCGGCCTCGCGGATCAGCTTGTCGGCCTCGTCGGCCAGCGGTCCAGACCAGCCACTCCGTTCCCGGCGATCGGAGCGCTCGGACAGCACCGTGATCCAGGGATCAAAGAAGGAGTTCCCCAGCGCATCCATGTAGATTTCTTCGTTGTGATACGGGAAGTAGACCTGCTCGCGGAAGGTTGTGACATCCAGCACCTGCAGATTCACATTCAGCCCGACGGCCTGAAGCATGGCGGCGATGGCCTCTGAAACTTCCTTCTGGTTCAACCAGGAGGTACTTGACTGGAAGACCAATTCTTCGCCCGCGTAGCCGGCTTCGTCGAGCAGTTGCCGTGCTTTCTCGGGGTCGTACTCCCCGACCTGGTTGTAGAATTTCTCATCCCAGCCCAGCGTCGGTGGTGTGATCCGCGACAAAACAGGTACGCCCATTCCATCGATGAGATCGACAAGGGCCTGGCGGTCAATGGCATAACCGATCGCCTGACGAATCTTCGCATTTGATGTGAGGCCAGTCCACTCTGGATACTTCTCAGACGGGCCGGTGCGGAGGGCAAGCAGCATCACCTGAGTGGTCAGAAACTTCTTGACACGAGTGCCTGGATTCTCGTTGACCCGATCCCAGTCTTGGGGAGGAACGGAAACCACGAGGTCCACATCGCCGGTGATCAGGTTCGCCACGCGGGTAGACGTTTCCGGGATAGCCCGCCAGATCAGGGTGTCAACCTCCGGTTTGCCCCGCCAGTAGTCGTCATTGGCTGCAAGCGTAATATGGTCATCCTTCGCCCATTCCACGAATTTGAAGGGTCCGGTTCCGACCGGCGTATACTCGCCGCCTTTGTCGGCCATCTCCTTCCCATGCTTCGGCGCCTGAATGCCGCAGCCGGTGCCGGCCATCTTGCTCAGGAATGCTGGCTCTGGATTGTTGGTGACAATCTCAACCTCGTAAGGATCCAGAACATTGATCTCCTTGATGAAGGTCCACTGGTTGTACGTGATCATCGTGGAATCATCGAGAATGCGCTGGTAGGTCCAGACCACGGCGTCGGCGTTGAAGTCCTCACCGTTGTGGAACTTTACACCCTGACGGAGCTTGAAACGCCAGGTGGTATCGTTGATGTTCTCCCACGACTCGGCCAGGAAGGGCTCGAACTCGGCTGTCTCGCGATTGCGCCACACCAGGCAGTCGAAGATGTTCATGTGGATCCAGGTGGCGGCGATGGCCCAATCGGTCGGGGGGTCCAGCGAGGTGACCAGCTCATTCATGCCGATGGTCAGCACGCGGGGGCCGGGCGTGGGTGTGACCTCGACGACCTTCTCCTTCTCGACGACGGTGGTGACCTCTTTTTCGACGACGGTCGTAACCTGTTTCTCAACAACCTGGGTAACGACCTTCTCGACCGTCTGGGGCGTCGCTTGCCCAGCGCAGGCAGCCAGTAAAACAACTACCACAACAAGCAGCGAAAGACCGAGCAGCTGACCGACCCTCACAGTGAATGGTGGTTTCGTCTTCACCAGGTTTGCCTCCTTTCAGAAAAAGAGTTGGCTCCTATACGCGCGACGTGGGCTCGAAACGCGTGCTTCAAATTCTCCTCCTTTTGTCTTCGGTTTAAAGCGCCAACCGCTGCTTGAGGCCCCCAACAACCGGACCTGCGACCGTGTATTGGCGTACTTTGTCGGGATCGAGCTCGACGCCGAGCCCCGGCCCGGCCGGTACCCGCAGGAGCAGACCTTCGGGTGCGAGTGGTTTCTGCAACAACGTATCCTGCAGATAGGTGTAGGGTGATGGCCATTCGACACACGGGGTCGCCGCCGCGAAATGAGCTGCCGCTGCTGCGATGACGTCGTAG
This sequence comes from Chloroflexota bacterium, assembly GCA_003520455.1. The sequence continues at coordinate 18,802 of DOUV01000126.1, forward strand.
TATATTGCTGCCGAGAGGGTTAATCCGGCGGCATCGAAGACGGCCGCAATTTTCTGCACATTGAGCAAGCCACCATGCTTGGTGATCTTCATGAGTGCCAGGCTGGCGGCCTTGCGACGCACGACTTCAATTGCGTCCTGGGGCGGATAGATGGCCTCGTCGGCCATCACCGGCGTGGCCAGTCGCCGGGCGATCTCGGCCAGGTCCTCGATCCGCTCCACCGGTTGCTCGATAGCCCCCAGCCCGCCGATCCGCTCCATCGTGGTCAGCGCCGGGATGGCCTCCACGAGCGTGTAACCGGTATTCCCGTCCACCTGGAGCACGGCGCGGTCGCCGACCGCCTCGGCCACGGCCCGGTAGCGCGCCACGTCTTCACGAGGGTCGAGGCCCACCTTCATCTTCAGAACCGGGTAGCCGTGCTCGTCCAACGCTTCGCGTGCGTGCCCGGCCATACGATCGGGAGTGTCATGATGGACGAAGCCCATCAGGCTGACGCCCTCGCGCACCTTCCCCCCGAGGAGCTCGTAGACCGGTACACCAAGAGCCTTCCCTGTCAAGTCCCACAGGGCGAACTCCACGCCGGCGTGCGAGGACCAATGGTGGGGCAGCGCCGCATGCATCTTGCGGCAGAGCCGCTCGATTTCCCGCGGGCTCTCGCCGATCACGGCCGGCGCCAGGTGAGCCTGGATGTTCGCCATGATCCCCTCGGCGGTTTCCCCGTAGGAGCGAGGCGCGACGGCCGTCTGTCCGATCCCGGTCAGGCCCTCATTGGTGAATAGCTCAACCAGGACGGTCGTCGACGTCTCACCGCTCCCGTAGGAGGTGGTGAGCGTGGCCGCCCGTGGAAGGCTCACGACAGTCGTTTTCACATTCGTGATCTTCACTCGATCGCTCTCCAGTCTCACTCATGCCGATGCTCGCGCCCCCGCTGTGTCGCAGGGCTACAACTCCACCTGGTAGTGGCGCACCTTGTCCCAGTCCAGGTCAACCCCGAGCCCTGGCCCGGCCGGCGCACGGAGTTTCAACCCTTCAATGCCAAATGGGCCGGCGATGATGGTGTCCTGAAGATAGGTAAAGGGGGACGGCCACTCGACGCATGGCAGTGCCGCAGCCAGGTGCGCGGCCGCGACGGCGATCAGGTCGTAGTAGATGGCGATCGAGAGGGTCAGGCCAGCCGCCTCGAAGATCATCCCGATCTGCTGAACATTCTGAATCCCGCCGTGCTTGCCGAGTTTCATGAGTGCCAGGCTGGCGGCCTTGCGACGCACGACTTCAATAGCGTCCTGAGGCGGGTAGATGGCCTCGTCGGCCATCACCGGCGCGGTCAGCCGCCGGGCAATCTCGGCCAGGTCTTCCATCCGCTCCACCGGCTGCTCGATAGCCCCCAGCCCGCCGATCCGCTCCATCGTGGTCAGCGCCGGGATGGCCTCCACGAGCGTGTAACCGGTATTCCCGTCCACCTGGAGCACGGCGCGGTCGCCGACCGCCTCGGCCACGGCCCGGTAGCGCGCCACGTCTTCACGGGGGTCGAGGCCCACCTTCATCTTCAGAACCGGGTAGCCATGCTCATCCAGGACGGCACGCGCTTCCGCCGCCATCCGCTCTGGTGCGTCGTGGTGGACGAAGCCCATCAGGCTCAGCCCGTCGCGCACTTTCCCGCCCAGCAGCTCGTAGACGGGAACGCCCAGGGCCTTGCCTTTCAGGTCCCAGAGCGCCATCTCCACACCGGAATGCGAGAACCAATGGTGCGGCAAGGCCGCACGAAGCTTGCGGTTGAGGCGCGTGATATCGAAGGGATTCTCGCCGATCACGGCCGGCGCCAGGTGGGCATTGATATTCGCCACCATGCCCTCAGCGGTCTCGCCATAGAAGGGCGCGTCTACTGAGGCTTGACCGATGCCGGTGATACCTTCGTCGGTCCTCAGCTCGACCAGAACAGTGGTTGCCACGTCCCAGCTTCCGTAAGACGTGGTCAACGTCGCCTTCCGTGGGATGCTCACGACGCTGGTCTTCAGCGCGGTAATCTTCATGCTCGCACCTCACTGCGCCGTCCGGCCACGAAGGCCTTCATGCGTTCGACCGCTTCGACCATCCTGGGCAGCGGCGCCAACAGGGAGATTCGGATGTGGTTTTTGTGCTCGTCGCCAAAGAGTGTCCCCGGGAAGATCATTACCTGAGCCTGACGCAACAATTCGTAGCAAAATTCTTCCGAGTCCATGCCCAAAGAGGAGATATTGGCGTAGATGTACATCGCGCCGCCCGGGTACCCATAACTGATCCCCATCTCGTCCAGGGCTGCCATCAAGAATCGCCGGCGCCGATCATACTCATCTCGCATGGCCCGGATAGGCTCCTCTGGCCCTTCCAGCGCGGCCAGCGCGCCGAGTTGCATGGACGTCGGCGTCGAGATACTGATCGTGTGTTTGACCTCGGTGATGGCCCGCACAAACGGTCGGGGCGCGGCAAGATAGCCGACGCGCCAGCCTGTCATGGCATAGGCCTTGGAGAATCCATTGATCGTGACCGTGCGCTCACGCGTTCCGGGGAACGTGCCGAGGCTGACGTGCTCAAGGTCATCGTAGATGAGTTTCTCGTAGATTTCATCCGAGATCACGATCAGATCGCGCTCGACGGCGAGGCGCGCGATCTCTCGCAGGGCATTGCGAGGAATCACCCCACCGGTGGGGTTGTTCGGGGTCACCACCGCCAGAACCTTGGTGCGGGGGGTAATTCGTGTCTCGATCTCTTCGGGACGCAGGGCAAAGTCATCTTCCTCGTAGGTTGGGACCGTAACTACCTTGCCGCCTGCCAGCTCGATCATGTGATCATAGGCGTTGAAGCGGGGCGCCTGGACCAAGACTTCGTCGCCGGGATTCAGCAGAGCCATGAAGGTGATAAAGAGAGCTTCCTGGCAACCATTGCAGATGATGACCTCGTCGGCCTCGTAGGTGAGGTTGTTGTCGCGGCGGAGCTTCTCAGCTACCGCTTTGCGGAGCTGGGGAAGGCCCGTCGGGCCCGTGTAATGGTGGGCCCCTTCGGCCAGCGCCCTCTGCGCCGCCTCGACGATGTGCTCTGGCGTATCAAAGTCGGGGTCGCCGCGCCCCAGGGCAATCACATCGTCGAGCGTCGCCGCCAGTTCCAGCATCTTCGTGCGAATGCTCAACTCGACATGCTCGATGCGTGACGCCAGATGGCGCTCGAGAGCTGTGGGGGGTGCATCTGCCACAACGTCGGAACTTTGTCCCATCGCTGTCATTCTCCTTCCAGGTCCGAATTGATCGGTCGCGGTCTGTCTATGAAAGGGTATTCTCTGGGATCGAGTCGGTATCGGGGTAAGACGGCCGGAGGCACTTTTTGACTGGAATCCGATCCTCCAGGCCGGAAATATGTGATGCACTGCCAACACGCCCCCAGATGCTCTCCCCCGAGGCGGAAGTCAACTGTTGACGCGGGGGAGACGCCGGGGATACCCATTATAATTGACCGTCTGTCTAAAGTCAACAGTTGACAGCAGTTCGCGCGCTGTGCAGACGGCGCGCAGCTCTCTATTGGGCGCTGCCAGAACCGCCGGGATGTGCGCCCGCGCGCCGAAGCCGCGCTCACGCTGGTCGGCGCCAACGACACCCACGCGCAATGGTCGTTCGCTCATGTCTTCCACGGTTACACCACCTTCGCCTTGGCTTCCAGGTACGCCAACAACCGCTGGTCGAGCCAGTCTACGGTGGACAGGCGCTTGCGGAAATTCTCCATCCGCGCCAGCGTCTGCAGCGCGACCCGGGTCGGCTCGTCGAGCCGCCCTGTCGATTCGCCCGTGTAGTAACCCAGGGCTGCCAGCACCCGCTGGTAGCGCCGGACTGCCGGCTCGTCGGGGGCGAGCCGCTCCTCCGGTGCGGTTGGCAGGTAGATCAACTCCCAGAGATCGAGCAGCCGCGCCAGCTCCGCGAATGGGTTCTCGTGATCGTCCACCCGCAGATCGATGGTGGGTTCGGTGAAAACGTCGAACGCCTCCGTCCAGGCTGGGCGCACGACATAGAGCGCGGCGGCCTGGCGGCCGCGAAAATCACCGCCCTTCTCGTCGCCAAGCACCAGAGCCTCGACCAGGCGGCGAGCCAGCGAGCCCTGAGCGGAGGCGAAGTGTTCCACCATGGCCCGGCACCCATCGCCGCCGACGAGCATGTTGCCCTGGGCGGCACAGTATCTGCGTGCGACACTACCAGCCCAGGAGAGGCATCTCGTCCCAGTGAAAGTCGCCACCTCGCCCCGGGTGTCGATCACGGCCATCTGCCGCAGGTCACGGTGCGAGTCCTTCTCCATCAAGCGGCTGATGACCGCGCCGGCCGGAATACCCTGCCGCAGCAGCGCGATCCCTTCGCGGCCGTTGCCGGCATTGAGATTCGCCTGAACGACCACTACGCCGGCATCACCGGCAGCCCAACACGTCTGGGCGCCGACCGCCAGGAACCGGGAGGCAATGGCAACCCCCCAGGCAGGCGTCTCCGGGTCGTACCCGACGATTGAAAACGTCGTGACGAGGCTTCCGCTGTTGTCCATCGATAGCGCTCCTCGAAATCGCTCGGCGCTGGCTCGGTCATGCCTATAGCCAGCGCTCGAACCAGTCAAGGTACCGGTCCAGCCGGTAGACGCGATGCCACGGGCGGCCACTGCGGGAAAGATCGTGGGTCTCGTTGGGGAAGCGAACGAACTCCGTGGGCACGCCCAGTCGTTTGAGGGCCATGAAAAGCTGTTCACCCTGTTCGACTGGGCAGCGGTAATCCTGCTCGGAGTGCACGACCAGGGTGGGGGTGCGGACGTTGCCGATATGCTGCATTGGCGAGCGATGGATGTAGGTCTCGGTGCTCTCCCAGGGCAACTGCTTGTCGAACTCGACCTGATCGAGGAGGAAGCCGATGTCACTGGTTCCGTTAAACGAATAGCGATTGAACAGGCAGCGATCCACAACGGCGGCCTTGAACTCTGGGTGCCGGCTGATAATCCAGGTCGCCGAGTAGCCGCCGTAGCTACCGCCCGCCACCGCCAATCGCGCCGGGTCGACGAAGTCGAACTGCTCGCACGCTGCCCGCAGGCAGGCAATATTGTCTTCGTAGTCCAGATCGCCCCAGGCGCCGCGCGTCGCAACCGAAAAGGCCTCGCCATAGCCGTGGTTGCCGCGGGTGTTGCAATGTACGACGGCGTAGCCGTGGGCGGCATATAACTGGAACTCGTGGCAGAAGACAGTGGCCCGCATCCCGCCAGGTCCGCCACCGGTGTACAGGATGATGGGATACTTCCGTCCCGGCTCATAGCCGACCGGCGGGACCATCCAGGCGTCGATCGTGACGTCGCCCGACTGCACTTGAAACCGGTGCGAGGGAGAGAGCTCAAGCTCGGCCAGCAGTGGCCCATTGACGCTCGTCAACCGCCGCACCGCGGCCGGTCCCTCACCCCGCCGCTCGAGCCGGTAGAGATCGCCGGGGTTCAAATCCTCGCCCGCCAGGACCACGATGGTCTCGCCGCTGGCATCGGTCGAAAAGGCGACGACGGCATGGTCGCCTTCCGTCAATGGCGTGGCCAAGCGCTCGGTGAGAGAGAGCGTGTTGAGTTGAACCCTGCCGCCCTCGTTGACCAGCACCAGCAGGCCGCTTCCGTCGGGCAGCCAGCGCGGGCCGTCATCGCCGCCATAGCGGCGCATGTCGGCGTTGCGCGAATAATCGCCGAGCGTGCGGTCCAGCCACTCGGTCGCACAGGTCGCGCTCCCGTCGGCGAGCGAGACCAGCCACAACCGCTGATTGCCGTAGTGGCCGATGACCGGATCGTTATGCCCACAGACGGCGATGGTGGTCCCATCCGGCGACCACGCCAGGTCGGTGCTGCGCATCTCCTGCAAGCCGAACAGTTCCTGTGGCTGCACCGGGGCCTCACCGTCCGCGTCGAGGATATAAATGAAGCTACTGCGTACGGCCTCACCGTTGGGGCGCAGATTGCCGACCGCTGCCAGGCGCCGCCCGTCGGGTGACCAGGCCGGTGCAAAGAGCTCAAATTCGCCGCAGGTCAGCAGGACCGGCGACGGCTTTGAGCCGTCCTCGGCGAACGGAATCCACGCCACCTGGCGACGATAGTCGCCGAAGAAGCCCGGCCCATCCGCCTTCCAGCGCAGCCGCCGCACAATCAAGACATCCCGGTTGAAACGCGCGTAGAGGTCATTCTCGGCCGGCTCACCCTCGCTCAAATACTCCAGTGCCCGGGCCGGATCGACGAAGGTGGTAAAGGCCAGCCGACGCCCGTCGGGCGACCAGACGGGCTCGTGGACGCCGCCTTTCAGACTCGTCAGGCTCCAGGGATCGCCGCCCTCGGCCGCCACCACCATCAACTGAGGCCCGGTCCCCACGACCGAAACGGCGGGGCCGATAGCCGCGGACGGTGATCCGTTCGCGGAATCAGCCGCGCGTGACCCAGACGTCGCCAGATAAGCCACGAAACGGCCATCCGGGGACCAGCGCGGGTGGGTATCGAGCCCATCGCCGGCCGTCAGTCGGCGGGTTACCCCGTCGGCAAGCGTGGTGACGAAAATGTTGGACCGGTAGCGATTCTTCTCCGGGTCCATCCAGGTGCGCAGCCAGGCGACCTGGGTTCCGTCGGGCGAGACTTGGGGATCATCCGCCATCTGGAACCGGAGCAGGTCGCGCGAAGTCAGGCGGCGTTTTGAAGGGGCGGGACTCATGCGTCAGACTCTCCAGTCTTTCCTCCAACGTTGAGGCCTTATTCGAGGCCATCCACACCATAGATCTTCCTGGCGGCCTGGGGTGTGACGAACCTCAGTAGCACGTCGCGCCGGACGGCCTCGGGGTCGCGCTCGTGCGGCGGTCCGAAGCCACCGCCACCGGGCGTGCGGATCACGCAGATGTCGCCCGGCCGGAACTCGAGCGGTGGGAAGCGCTCGAGCCGCTCCCCGTTCAAGAAGACCGCACCCAATGCGCCGGGCCAGCCGCCCTCGAGACCGGGAGCGGGAAACTTCAGGAGATCGGGGCGCACGGTCAACGTGATGGGTTCCCGGGCAACGCACTTGAGCGCAAACTCCTGGCCCGGCCCGCCTCGATGGCGCCCAGGGCCGCCGCTGTCAGGAATCATCGCCTTGCGGAGCATCAGCACCGGGCAGCGCAGCTCCATGATCTCGGTCGGCGTGATGGTGCTGTTGTGGGGGTAAGCGACGGGCGGCCAGCCGTCCGCATCGCGCATCGCGCCGGTGCCACCGTGGGGCAACACGCTCACGGCGAAGGTCCCGAAGCGAGGATCCTCCCCGAAGAAGCGGAAGGGGAAGATGCCACCGGCCCCGGCGATGGCCTCATTGGGCAGCAGCGGTGCCAGCGCGCCGAAGATCAGAGGCGGGATGTGCTTGATCACCTTGGCACGTGCTCTGACCGGCGCCGGGAAGCGGCAGTTGAGGATCGAGCCTTCGGGGACCGACACGTGCAGCGGCCGCACCAGCCCGTCGTTGTTCGGGATCATCGTCGCCAGCATACACTTGATGGGATAGACGGTGGTGGCGTAGGTGATGTTATACGAAGCGTTGATGGCGGCGTTGCGGTGCTGGGGGGTTGTGCCGGCGAAATCAAAGAACATGTCGCTGCGGCGCACTTCGATGTGCACACGCAGGGTGAATGGCTCAAAATAGCCGTCGCCCGTCACCTCGTAGGTGCTGCTCCCATCCGGCAGAGCGCTGATGGCCTGGCGCAGGGCACTCTCCGACCGGTTCAGGATTTCCCTTGCCAACTTGCGCAGGTCGTCCAGCTCATAGTCGCCCAGGAATTCTTGCAGCCGGCGAATCCCGACCTGGTGGGTCCCGACGATGGCGTGCAGGTCGCCCATCACCAGGTCGGGCACGCGGCAGTTGGCGGCGATGAATTCATGCACTACCTCAACCGGCTCGCCGGCGCGATAGAAAAAGGTGGGCATCATGCGCGTGCCTTCCTGGAACATGTCCACTGCTTCCAGGTCGCCCCGGTGCCCCCCGACATCCTGCACGTGCGCGACGGTGCCGAAGAAGGCCACCAATTTGCCCTTGTGGAAGACGGGCGTGATTACATTGTAATCCGGCAGGTGGGTACTGCCGATCCAGGGGTCATTGGTAATCAAGACGTCGCCGGCCCGCAGCGTTTCTTTGGGAAACTTCCTCAGGATGGATTTCGTGACGATTGGCAGCATCGTGCAGAACTGCGGCGGGCTCCATTGGGCCTGGGCCAACCCCGATCCATCCTGATCCATCAGCACGCAGCCAAAATCATGGCTCTCCCCGACGATGGTCGAGAAGGAGGTGCGGATGGTTGCCGTGTCGATCTCGTCGACCATGGTCACCAGCCGCTGCCACTGCATCTCCAGGATGATTGGGTCGAAGGTGCTCTGGGCCAATCCTACTCTCCTCTCGGGCTACCAACGGGAGTCCGTGGTTACACCGCACCCCGGCCCCGTCCAGCCTCGCCTACTCTTCGCCCTGCTCCGGTATGTCTGTGAAAGTCACGACAAGATTGAGATAGTCGTCGACGCGTGCCACCGCGTGGCCGCCGATCAGGGCGGTGGAGTCTTTTTCTTCGACAATTGCCGGCCCCACAACCCGCGCCCCCCCCGGCAGCCGCTCACGATCATAGACCGGCATCTCCACGAAATCGCGGACATCGGGCAGGTAGGCCCGGCGATGCCCTTTCAGGGCGGTCTCCGCGCCCTCGTCCTCCGACCGGGCCTTGGGGAGGTCGACCGCCGGCCGCGGACCGGTCGCTCGCAGCCGGCAAGTCATGATCTCGAGATCCAGGTGCTTGTGGGCATGGCCGTAGAGGGTCTCGTAGCGTGCGTAGAAGTGCGGCCGCAGTTGCCGGTCGAGATCCACATCGGCCAAAGATTTCCAGGGGAGGTCGACCACGATCTCGTGCCCCTGGCCGCGGTGGCGCATGTCGGCGCTGCGCTCGAAGCGCACCTGGTCTTCAGGGACTCCCGCTTCTACCAGGCGCGCGCGCCCCTCAGCTTCCAGGGCCTCGAAGACCTCGTCGAGCGCCTTCAACCGCTCCGGCGTCAGCCGGGCAACATAGGTCTGGGCGAAGTCGAAGGCCGCCGGGGCCGTCAGCAGGCCGAGGGCCGAGGTGACGCCGGCACCGGCGGGGCAGATGTACCCTTTCATCTTAAGCGCCCGCGCGATGCTATAGGCGTGGACCGGTCCGGCGCCACCAAACGCCAGCAGCGTCAGGCGCCGGGGGTCCTCACCGCGCTCGGCGACATGGACGCGCGTCGCCGAGATCATGTTCTCGTTGACGATCTGGTGGATGCCCCAGGCTGCTTGCGAGATGCCGAGATTCAACGCCTGCGCGACGGTCGCCACCGCGGTCTCAGCCGCGGCCGTATCCAGGCGCATCCGGCCGCCCAGGAAGTAGTCGGGATTGAGATAGCCCAGGAGCAGATTGCCGTCGGTCACCGTGGGCCTGGTGCCGCCGAGCGCGTAGCAGGCCGGGCCGGGATCGGCGCCGGCCGACTCGGGGCCGACCTTGAGCAGTCCCATCTGGTCGACCCAGGCGATACTGCCGCCGCCTGCGCCGATCTCGATCAGCTCAATCGCGGGGATCCGCACTGGCAAGCCGCTGCCGCGCTTGAAGCGGTGGACCCTGGCGATCTCGAAAGTATGCGCCATCGCGGGCTGACCGTCCTTGACGAGGCACATCTTGGCAGTGGTGCCGCCCATGTCGAAGGCCACCAGGTCACGCTCTCCCAGTTGGTCGCCATAGAAAACCGCAGCCAGCGCTCCTGCCGCCGGGCCGGATTCAACCATGCGCACAGGCAACCGGGCGGCCGTCTCCGTGGTGGTGATGCCGCCGCTGCTGAGCATCAGGTAGAGGCGGTGCTTGAAACCACCCTCCACCAACTCCTTCTCCATCCGTGCCACGTAGCGTGCGGCGAGCGGCTGGACATAGGCATTGGCGACGGCGGTGGACATGCGCTCGTACTCCCGAATCTCCGGAGCTACATCGCTGCTGAGCGTCACGTAGCTGTCGGGGAGCGCGCGGGCAAGCCACTCGCCCGCCTGCTGCTCGTGCGTCGGGTTCTTGTAGGAGTGCAAGAAGCAGACGGCCACGGCCTCGACCCCGGCTGCGCGCAACCTCTCGATTGCTTGCCGGAGGCTCTCGTCATTCAACGGTTCCACCACATCGCCGAAGCTATCCAGCCGCTCTTTGACCTCGAACCGCCGGGTTCGCGGAATCAGCGGCTCGACCGGGGGCGAATGCAGGTCGTAGATGTCATAGCGCATCTCGCGCTGTGTATCCAGCGTATCTTTGAATCCCTCCGTCGTTACGAGAGCGGCCCGCGCACCCTTCCGCTCGATCAGGGCGTTGGTGATCAGTGTCGTGGCGTGGATGGCGGTCTCGATCACCTCACCGTCCGCGCCGGCCCGCTCCAGGAGCACCTGCCAGCCTTCCTGAACTGCCCGTGAAGGGTTCGCCGGGGTCGTCAGGGTCTTGTAGGTTTCCACCTGTCCCGTCGCGCGATCGATCAAGACAAAGTCCGTGAAGGTACCACCGATGTCGAAGCCAAATCGATATCTGCCTTTTGCCGTCATACGATCTCGACCTCCACTGCATAGATCTGCCTGGCCGCCTCCTGCGTTACCAGGCCCAACTCCACATCTCGCTGCACTCGTTCCGGCTCCCGCTCGCGCGGCGGTCCAAAGCCGCCGCCCCCCGGCACGCGGATCACACACATATCACCCGGCCGGAATTCGAGCGGTGGGAAGCGCTCCAGGCGCTCTCCGTTCAGCCACACCTCACCTACCTGCCCTGGCAGACCACCGTCCAACCCTGGCGCTGGAAACTTCAGCAGGTCGGGCCGGATCGTCAGGGTGATTGGTTCACCCGCCACGCATTTGAGTACGAACTCCTGCCCGGGACCGCCCCGCCGCCGGCCGGGACCACCCGAGTCGGGGAGCATCGCCTTGCGCAGCATGAGCACCGGACACTGGAGTTCCATGATCTCGGCCGGGGTAATCGTGCTGTTGTGGGGATAGGCCACCGGCAACCAGCCATCGGAGGCCTTCATCGCCCCGGTGCCGCCGTGGGGCAGGACATGGACGTTAAAGGTGCCGTACCGGGGATCATCGCCGCTGAACTGGAAGGGAAAGATCCCGCCAGCGGCCGCGATGACTTCGCCCGGCAGCAGCGGCGCCAGGGCACCGAAGATGAGCGGTGGAATATGCTTCATCACTTTGGCGCGCGCCTTGACCGGTGCCGGGAACGTGCAGTTGACGATCGAGCCTTTCGGCGCCGTCACATGAAGAGGTCGCACCAGCCCATCATTATTTGGAATGTATGGCGCCAGCATACACTTGATGGGATAGATAGCCGTGGCGTAAGTCAGGTTGAACGCTGTGTTGATCGCGGCGTTGCGGACCTGCGGCGAGCTGCCGGCGAAATCAAAATATATGTCACTGCCGCGCACTTCGATACGCACGCGCAATGTGAACGGTTCGAAGTAGCCGTCTCCCGTCACCTCGTAGGTGCTGGTTCCGTCGGGCAGGGCACCGATAGCCTGGCGCAGGGCCATCTCCGAGCGGTTCAGGATTTCCGCCGCCAGTTCGCGCAAATCGTCGAGTTCGTAGTCGTTGAGAAATTCCTGTACCCGCCGGGCACCGACGCGATGGGTCCCGACAATGGCGTGCAAGTCGCCCATCACCAGGTCGGGCACACGGCAGTTGGCGGCGATGAACTCGTGGACCACCTTGACCGGTTCACCGCCCCGGTAAAAGAAGGTGGGCATCACGCGGGTGCCCTCCTGGAACATATCGACTGCTTCCAGATCGCCGCGGTGGCCGCCGACGTCGGAGACGTGGGCGGTGGTGCCGAAGAAAGCGACCAGCTTGCCCTTGTGAAAGACGGGGGAGACCACGTTGTAGTCCGGCAGATGAGTACTGCCGATCCAGGGATCGTTGGTGATCAGGACATCGCCCGGTTGGAGCGTCTCCTTGGGGAACTTCTGCAACATGATCTTGGTGGTCAGCGGCATCATCGTGCAGAACTGTGGCGGGCTCCATTGGGCTTGAGCCAATCCCGCCCCATCCTGATCCAGCAGCACACAGCCAAAATCGTGGCTCTCTCCGACGATGGTCGAGAACGAAGTGCGGATAGTCGCCGTGTCGGTCTCATCGACGATGGTCACCAGCCGCTGCCACTGGACTTCTAACGTTATTGGATCAATTGCTGTTGTTGGTACGAACACAGATGTTGACTCCTCCTCTTCTTGAACAGATGAAGTCAGAGCTTGCGGAGTTTGTAGCGCTCATAGACGAGGTCGATAGACGTCTCGGAGCGCACAAACTCGGCTGCCACTCGCCTCCCGCCCGAGAAGGCGAGGAACTGCGACGTATGGTCGCCCAGTTCCACAGGAATGAAGGGCACAACACGGTCTTCATGGTGGAAGTGGATCTGTAGTTCCAGGATATCGCCCTTGCGCAGCACCTCACCCCGGATCGTACTGCGAAACGACTCGTAGTCGCCGCACAGCTCGTTCAGTAACCGGTCGCGCCGGACGAATGGCAGATGCTCAGGGTCTTGGCCTAGCAGCCCGGCAAGAGCGTACATAGCCAGTTGGCCCATGGGATAGCCGTGGCCGTTGGCGAGGAGCACTACGCCGACCTGGCGATCTGGAACAACGGCCAGGTATGACGTGCCACCCATCACCCCACCCCCGTGGCCGACCAGATCATTCCCGTAGAAATTGGGGTAGATCTGCAGACCGTAACCGTAGTAGCCGGCGTACTCGGGGGGGACATCATCGCCTTGAGCCCATGTCTCAGCCTCTGGGAAGCCTGGTTCTTCCTCGTGTGGCAGCCGCACTCGTGGTTCCATCATCATCTGCAGCGATTCCGGACTGATGAGCGGAGCGCCGGCCGTGGTACGGCCTTCGTTCAGAAAGAGGAGGGCGAAGCGGGCCATATCCTCGACACTACTCACGAGACCACCTGCGGCCGGAATCGGGCTGTAGAGATTGGACCCGACGAATAACGTGTTGTCTCGGTCGCGCAGGTAGGGGGTCGCGTGATCGGGGTCGCCTTCAACCTGCTCCCGGGTGAAATAGCTCCGCTCCATGCCCAGCGGTTGAAGGATGTGCTCGGTTACATAGTCGACGTACGTCTGGCCGGTTACCTTTTCAATGATCGATCCCAGGAGTACATAGCCTTCGTTGAGGTAAAACCAGCGCTCACCAGGCGGAGCGTGGACCCAGGATTCCGCGCCGTGCATGAAGGTCAGCAGGTCTTCGTCGTCGGCGATGGGAAACCCGGCCATAAACCAGCGATCCGACATCTTGGACTCCGAAAATCCGAGTGCCGGGATGCCGCTTGTGTGAGACAGGAAGTGCCAGATGCCAATTGGCTGGCCAGCAGGTTTGAGTGGAAGGGCAATGTAGCGGTCAACGGGATCATCGAGCTGCAGCAGACCTCGATCTCGGAGCTGCAGAATCGCGACGGCAGTAAAAACCTTGGTGATGCTTCCGATGCCAAACAGAGTTTGCGGGGTGACCGCCAGCCGCCGCTCAAGATGACGGAACCCCAGGCCACTCTGGTGGACAACAGTGCCGTTCGCAACCAGGGCGAGACTGACGCCTGGCAGCCGGGTATCGATCATTCTGCCCAGGACAAAAGCCTCTAGCGCTGCGGCTCCGTTCCGATTCATCTTCCTCCCCTCGATTGGGTCGGCAGTGCCCGCGGAGGGCACGCACTGCTCCATAGATCCAGGAGCGACGGGAAGATTTGGGCAATCCCCCGGCATTGTACGGCTGGCTCCTGTCGATAGGGCAACTCTGATCCAGCAACGTGTCAACAGTTGACTTTTACCACCGGGTTGGGTAAACTCTAACATACCTTCTCCTGGCTGTCAAGGTGATTGTTGAACGTCAACTGTTGACAGTTATGCGTTGTGGGAATCGCCTTTCCGGCGCGCCACAGTTCTAGAGCGCCGGTCAAGTCGTCAGACTTCCGAAGTCTCTGACCACGCCTCCATGGCGACTCCTTGACCGATGTTCTAGGCCTATGGTTTTGTGGACATCTGGAGATACTTTTGTTATCCTGGGAGAAGGAACGTGCAGAAGGCAGCCTTTGCCATCTGCACGCGCTGACCCGTCACGAAAGGTGGAGATTTGGGGGTCCCGTAGGCGTCCGGGATCGCATCGGCACGTAAGGGCATCGAGGAACGAGAGGAAGAAGAACTTATGGCTAGCTTTGATCCTATGGCACCTCGGACTCTCCGAGAGAACGTGACCGACCTGTTGCGGCGGGCGATCATTGATGGCAGCCTGGCCCCAGGCACGGAACTAAACCAGGCGCAAATTGCCGAGAAATTAGGAATCAGCCGGGGCCCGGTCCGTGAAGCTCTGGGACAGCTTGAGCAGGAGGGACTCATTCGCAACGTACCCTATAAGGGCGTGTATGTGACGCCCTTAAACAAGAAGTATGTTGAGGAGCTCTACTCCATGCGCGGAGCCCTGGAGACCTTTGCCCTCACCCGGAGCCTCGAACGGGCACAGCCGGCCGATATTGAGTGGCTCAACAACATTGTCGAGGAGATGCGGCGGGCAGGGCAGGAACGAGACGCCGAGCGGCTCGTGCAATTAGATCTGGCCTTCCACGACTACCTCGTCGGCATGGCGGACCATGAACTGCTGTACAAGATGTGGAAGCTGTTAGAGATTGGGGTTCGACGATGCCTTCACGCCCGGCACAAGATCTATCAGACCCTGGAGGAGGTTGTCGGCTCTCACCCCGCTCTCGTTGACGCCATTGCCGAACACGATATCGGGCGGGCGTCGCAACTCTTGGGCGAGCATATTACCGAGGCGGGTGAGCAAATCTGCCAGCTCTGGTCCATTACAGAGCCGGCGGACGACGAGACGGAGACCGAAGCTGTAGAAACGGCCGGGAGGGCCGCGGATTAGAGGGTGATCGCGCACCTGACATTCGAGCGCTGGCTCTCCAGAGGCCGGGTGCAGTTGAGCGACCTTCGACTCGCTGCGCCTGTGAGTCCATAGCTTCTACCTCACCGGCCTCGCCCACGGCGCGATGGCCCGATAGGCCGTCGCCCGCCCGACCGGGTAACACCCTCCGGGGCGGCTCTTCTCATTGATTGGAGTTACGCGGTGGGTGGGGAAAGGCATCCCTGGGAGCGCGGGCGTCTCGCCCGCTCCGGGCCGGCAGGGTGCCGGCCTCCCG
>DOUV01000781.1:0-10242 GCA_003520455.1 Chloroflexota bacterium
CTCAATCTGACCGAGCAACTCCGAAATCAGGAAGCGATGGTGCCCCATGACCCGACCCGTGAGCGCTTGCTCCACGGCAGCGCGCTTCGTACGCAGCGTGCCGCGCGCCAGGTCGGCCAGCAGAGCCGGATCACGCTCCCCTGCCACGATGGCCTCGAGCATCGCCCGAGCGGAGCGCCCCAGAATGTTGGTGGCCACGGCGCCACGCTTCACCTTGGCATCCTCCAGCACCTTGGGCAAGCGATTGCTGAAGCGCGCTCGCTCTTGGACCACCGTGGTGCGGTAGCGGGTCAGCTCGCGGAGTTCACGCTGCTCTTGAGGTGGGATATAGCTCCCGCGCAAGAGCCCAAAATGGAGCAGTTCAGCAATCCACTCGGCGTCCCGCACGTCGGTCTTGCGGCCCGGAACCGCCTTCATATGCTGCGCGTTGACCACCAGGACCTCGACGTCCATGTGGAGCAGATTGAAGACCGGTTTCCAGTAGACCCCGGTGCTCTCCATGGCCACTTGCTCACAGCCCGCCTCCTTCAGCCACGCCGCCAACCCCAGCAACTCGTGAGTCATGGTTGAAAAGGTCCGCACTTCGATCTGGAGTTCACCCGTCGCTTCGATCCGACGTAGGCAGGCGACCACATTCTTCTTATGCACATCCAGTCCACAGCAGCAGGACGTAACCGGCTCCATAGTACCCTCCGTTCATGAAACGCCTCACCAAGTGTCCCACTGATCAGAGTCTACTCTGCGTGCTTCCCGAACGGGAGCGACAAGTGGTGGTGCCTGGGGACACTCAGACCAAACTTTATCGCGGGTTCGCAGCACCAGTCGAGCCCGGTCTTCTTTGGTGGGCGCAGGAGAGTTTACCTCATTTTCATCCGTCGTGGTGAACGACGTTCATGGCGAACTTCATCCAAAAGCACGTGTCGTGCCTGCTTCTCAGCCAAGCCCGGCACCTTCCAATCGTTGGCCTTCTGCAATTGCGGAACTCGGAAGAGCATCATCGCAGCCCGGCAGCATTCGTGGTCAGAAAAATGCTTTGTTACTGTCTCAGGACGGGCGTGAGGCTCCGAGTCTCAGAGTAGAAGCCTCCAACCACTGTACGCCTCGTGCCGACCCCGGTAATTGAGAACCGGTGCGAGGGGAGGGTGCCGTATGGCGATTCTGCAAGCGCTCTTAGCACTCCTGGCCCGCCAGGCCGGGAGGCTGTTGAACACCGTCTTCGGCTGGGCCACCATCATGCTCTTTGGGAAGGTCCCCGAAGACCGGCAGATCTATCTCTCGGTCATTGCCTTCGGGTCGGTCGCCTGGTTGGTGGCGCTGCTCGGGATTGTCTTCCCGAGTGTCGGCACCTTCCTTCTGGCCTTTGTCCCCCTGCCCGAGTGGGTCGATGCGACCTGGGTCCGCCTCGCAATGCTGGGGGCGACGATCGTCATCCCGCTCATCGTGGGCGTCATCGGGCTGCGCATGCTCGACTCGCAGGACCGTCCCAAGGATGCCGCCGCCACAGCGAAGGCCATCCTCAAAGGCTTTCCCTATACCTTGGGCCTGGCGCTGACCCTGATCATGATGACGGTCTTTGCGCCGGTCTTAAAGATTCAGACGCTGATTCGCCGCTGGACGAACCAGCACGTCCCGATCATCGTGGAGTCAGAAGACTATCTGGAGGTCGTCGGGGAGATTCAGGCGGCCTTGCGCACCAGGGGATGGACGACCACCCGCCATGAGGCAACCTGGATGCTCCGTGTGCCCACCAAAGTGCTGACGCTGCTGGCGGGTGGGGCGATCGAGAATCTCGTTGCCGACGAACTGACCACCCTGAAGGCGGAGGAACTGGAGGTGCTGTTGCATCCATCAGATCTGGTGATCAGCGGCCAGAAGACCGATGTGATCCAGGCGCGCACCACCCTGGTGCAGCAACTGGCCTTCTCCAAGGCGTACCTCACCTGGACGAAAGAGGCGAACGAGTTGGAAGATCGGCTCTGGAGCCTCTGGCGGGAGATGAAAGCCAGAGCACGGGCGTTCGTACCCGCTGATGCCCTGATGCGGCTGGGAGCGATTGGGCACGACCTGGACGCGGCTGGAGTGCCCTACGAAGAGTGGGAAGTCCTCTTTCGGGAGAAGCAGCAAGTCGAAACAGCCCTTCTGCGGATGATGGCGGGCGTCACGGATCAGGTAGCAGAGCCGGCCGGCATCGCCGATGAGGCGCCTGTAGGATCAAGGCTGCCGACAGAGACCCTGGCCTCGCCGAATGGTCTCGTTTTCAGGCTGGTCGGACTTCTGGTGGTTGCCGCCCTCGCGCTGCTCAACCACATGAGACAGCGATCTGCCAGTCCCTGACCTCGGGCCAGCCAGGGCGAGACGCAAGCGCGTCTTGCCTCAGGGAGTTCGATCCACCACCGGCCGCCCGGCCTGGAAGCAAAGCTTCGGCCAGGCCACGGCCATCCTTCCCAACTTCCATGGATTGGCCGGGTCGTTTGCCAACGTCTGATTCTGACGGCAACTCGGGGTTGGGGGCGTCTGGCCTGGGCCCGTGCCACCAGCCAACCATCTCGCCTTCCCGACCGCCAATTCACCACCGCCAACCACCCAGTCGGCTTCAGCCGACTTGCGCTGTGAGCCCTGGAATTCATTCCTGGGCGTCACCTGCCACCACCCCCCGACCTCCACACACATCTTCACCGGCCTGGTCGCGTCCCACCACCCCCGATCGCCATAGTCAAGTGTGGGTTAACGCTGTGCATCAGGCGCGATGCGTCGCGAAGCGCAGCACCGTCGCCTGTATGCCCAACCCTCGGCCTGCTGTACCAAATCTCTGCTATCCATCAGTCACGGGAATAAGGGTTACGAGTCGTGCGAATCAGAATCTCCGGCCCCATCTTCACATTCGGCCCTTGAGTCAGCAGGAAGCGAACCACGCCGACCACTTCCTCAACCGTCAGAAAATTGCGTGGGTTCGCACCGGAGGCCCATACCGCCAGCGGCGTGTCCACGAAGCCCGGACAAATGGCCCAGGCCTTGAGGCCAAAGTCCTGGTTCTCTTGCTGGATAAGTTCCGTCAAGACCCGCACCGCGTGCTTGCTGATGGCATACGCCCCCATGCCCGCATAGACGAATACGCCGGCTTCGCTGACGATGTTGACGATGTAGCCTCGTTTCCGTTCGCGCATGCCCGGCAGCACGGCAGCGCACAGCACGGTGGGCGCGTGCAGATTGACCTCCAGGCTGGCGTCCCAAGCCTGCCAATCGATCTCGTGAATGGGAGTGGCGTACATGATCCCGCCACTGTTGACCAGAATGTCGACCGGGCCAAGCGTGTTGCCCGTCTGCTCGACCACTGCCCGCAGAGCCTGTTCATCCCGCAAGTCGGCGGGTGCGATCAGAGCTGTGCCGCCTCGGTGGCGGATTTCTTGGGCGACACGCTGGAGCTCGTTTTGACGCCGTGCAACCAGGGCGACCTTGACGCCTTCCGCGGCCAGCATTTTGGCGATCCCTTCGCCGATCCCGGACGATGCGCCAGTGATAATGGCCACGGTGCCGTTGAGTGTCTCCATGTCGTCCTGCTCCTGAGATAAGTCAAAGCGAGGTTGGAGGTTTCTACGAGTCGCCGCACAGCGCTTCTAGAGCGCCGGTCACGTCGTCGTTGCGCGGGTGGCAACATGGTTCTGAGTAACCCCGTGAGCGGTCGGAAGTTCGTAGGGGCGCACGGCCGTGCGCCCCTACGAACCTGACAGCGCCTTCATACGGTGCTTGGCACTCGTCTCGGCGACGCCTTTACGGCAGCGATTTGGTGGCGCACTGATGGCACCCTGGAACGTATCAATCTACTCCAATCACCCCAATGCCTTCTGATTTCGGAAGAAGCGTGAGAATGCCGCTGCGGGTTAAGGCGGTAACGCAACGGGTATATTCCCTTTCAAGACGATTCCTGGTCCCCTTCGTCTTCCGCGCATCGACGCGGACCGGCCTCGTTATCGCTCCAGGGAGGAGCGGTCCCAGCCAGCCAGATCAGCGGCTGCCTCGTAGGTACTCTGGAGGAAGTCGAGCAGCGCCGCGTCGGGGTCATCGGCCGTGCGGACGTCGTCGTAGCGCAGGATGAACTCCCGCAGCTCGGGGCTGTAGAAGGCCGCGCCAGGACGGGACGGCACGTCTTTGAACCCGGTGGGCTCGGGGTAGGCGTAGGCGTAGAAGGCCGGGGCCGGGAGGGCGCCACTGCCCGGCCAGAAGCCGCAACTGCTCACCTCGTGCGAGTAGGCCTCGCGGACCACCCAGTCGGCGAGATTCGAGATGCCGCCAGGGTGCTCGGGCGCCCGCCGCCCGGAGAAGCGGGTCACCGCCATGTCGAAGCTGCCCCAGAAGAAGTGCACGGGACTGCACTTCCCGATGAAGCGGGAGCGGAACGCCTTGAGGACGCGATCGGTCTGGGCGAGGATGCGCCAGCAGCGCTGGGCCGCCTCGGCGTCGTAGCTGGCGTGCTCGCGGTCTGCCTCGAAGGGGATTGGATCCGGTACCTCGACCGGCCTGGTCCAGATCGTAACCTCGATTCCGAGCTCCCGTAGCCTCGCCATGAGTTCCGCGTAGAAGTCGGCCACCGAGCGAGGCGCCAGGGTGACCCGCTCGATCGCGCCCTCGCTCGTGCGCAGCCCCAGCCGGTGGTCGATGAAATCGAAGTCGATCTCGAACAGCCGCCGGCCGTAGGGGATCGGGGAGGTGGTGAGTCCGCGCGCCGTCACGTAGAGCGGAACCTGCCACCAGTGGTTGAGCATCGGGCTAAGCTTCAGCCGGATTTTCCCGACGATCTGCGTCCACATGTGGAGCGTCTCGCACGTGTCTTTCCACGCTTCATATGGGAGGCTGGGCCATTCTTCCTCAACGCTTCCGCTGCCCCCTGTAGGCGTATCTGGGGCATGGTTCGCCGCGCTCGTCGCGCTCGCGGCGTCCTGTGGGCCCATGCTCTCTGGGCTGGAAGCAGGCATACGGACCTCCTCGTAGACGTGGCCACCCGGCCACTCGGGGATGCGGCTGTACAAGAACGGGTCGCCTCGCAGGCCCTGCCGATCCTGGAGGCACGCGCTCGCCCCGGATCGATTGCCCCCAGGCGCCCGATGGGCCTGCTCACCGGGTGACCGAGGGTGCCCGTGTCCCCACCGACGCAGGAACGGTCCATAGGCTTGGCGAGGTCATCGAACGAGAGGGACGACAGGTACTCCTCACTGGCGGCCTCCATGGCTCTAGCATATTCGCCCCCGGCCAGAGGTCAACCTGCACACGCCGGGTCGATGACACCGAATCATGCCCCGCTTCTCCGGGCGAAGGCATCAGATGCTCAGCCTGGTCCTGCCCGGCCAGGTAGTTTCAGACAGGGGTCGGCGGTGGCTGACGCGTGCGGAGGCCCTTGTTTGCACCGGCGGTAGGCTGTATCATACGCACGAACGCCGCTCCTGTCTGGCACTCCCTGAGCGGCGTCCGGCCATTGTGTGTGGCAGCGTGTGGCGCTGCGTTGTTGGATGGGCATTGTATGCCCCCCATGCCGCCGCGGGGGCAAGGGGCGTTGGCGGCGACCTGGCCGACTGAGACTGTGCCGGCGTGGAAGGGGAATATTATGGATCCGATCACGATGTGTCACCGCCCTGGCCTTGGGGGGCTGCGGGTGGGTTGCACGGCACGGCCGAGCAGGTGGTCCGGGACGCCTAGGGCGCCGGTCAAGGAGTCAGACTTCCGAAGTCTGGTGGGGATCGTGCTTGCCCAAAGCGCGCTCCGACCGTAGAGATCGAGGCGCGGACCAGCTGCCAACAAGACTTCGGAAGTCTTCGCTCCCACCCTCCGTGGGATTCCTTGATCGGCGCCCTAGACCGGGCTGAAGGGCCTGATCCAGCGCAAGTAAGGTAGCGTGGACGTGGCGCAGCTCGAGGAGGTGCGGCTTCGCGTGCCCGCAAGGCCGTGGTGGAGGAAAAGCTGGTCCAGGTCGAGGCGGGGAAGGATGACGAGTTGCTCCAGCAGGCGAAATGCCTGCTCGATGCGGTCGAGCAGCACGCGCCGGCGGCCGCAGCATTGATCGGTCAGTAGCATCGGTTGTAGTCCAAACAAAAAGCCCACTCGCAAGCGGGCGTACTGTGGCGCAACGAATAGGCTTACTTAAGAAGCAGTTGACAGTCTTTGGTTGTGGGATCTATGCTATATTTTCTATGTCTTCGTAAGTCTCAGGGCCGGTCTTGCGCCTGATTGCTAGAATCACGATCTCCTGAAGGTCGTCATTAACGCGATAAATGATCCGCCATTCATCTAGCCGGAGCCGATACCGTCCTGGTGCATCGCGCAGCTCTTTGGCCCGTGGAGGGCGCGGGTCTGCTTGTAGGCGCTCAATCATACGTCGCGCTGGCGGCCGATAGTAACCAGGCAGTCTGCGTAGGTTGCGGCGCGCTTCGTCGGTATAGTCAATCCGGTAGGGCACCCTCGTTCTCCAGAGCCTCGATCTCCGCCCATACCTCCTCGTGAGAATAGAGACGCTCTTTGTCGGTAGCCAAAGCCAACTCGACTTTCAACGCAACGATGGTGTCTGCCTGCTCTTCCAATCGTTCCAACAGACGCTCCCGCTGCGCCGCTTCTTCCGCTGGAACTTCCCTTTCTAGCGTCTCCGCTTCAACTTCCTCGATCGCTCCCGCCGCCCGCAACTTCTCTACGAGTTCAGGCTTTGTTTGCGAGCCCACATAGTCGTCATACGGGATGAGAACAGCCACCGGCTTGCCGCTGAGCGTGATCATCGTTTTGGACTTCCGTTCTTGGATACGTTTAAGGAGTTGGGTCCAAGTCTTTGCCATGCCGGCCTCCCTTCGCCAGAAGGGGATTGTACGTCAGTTCCTTCCAGACAGCAAAGTCCATATTCCATATGGACTCAATGTTAGTACCGCTCTTTGACCGTCTTCATGACGACTCCAACGGTTTCGCCCTGTGGGGCATCCCCTCCCCTTGCGGGGGACGCCCTCCCCCACGGGGGAGAAACTGGGAGCTTCCCAGGCAATACTTTCCGCAGCCGGATATGTTAGCACCTGAAGGCTCCGTCCGGGTCTGACGAGTATGATCTTCCAAGTGGCCGAAGCGGTGGCTCGCAGCATACCGGTTGAGTGGGAGCGAGCAGAGGCACTGCGGGCACTGGCGGAGGCGCTGGCGCAGGCCGGGCGCTTCGCGGACGCGGAAGCGGTGGCCCGCAGCATCCAGCGTGAGTGGCCTCGAGCGCGGGCGCTGCGGGCGCTGGCCGATGCTCTGGCCCAAGCCGGACGCCTGGATGAAGCGTTGCTCACGCTCAGTCCATACAGTCTGGATGCGTCCTTGGAGGCCGTGGCGAACTGGGCACCCTCTTTCGAGGAGATCGCGCCAGGCTCATCGCTGGCTGTTTTGCGACAGGCAACGCGCGTTGCCGGCTGGGTGCGGCCGGACTGGCGCAGGATCTCGGAGCTGCTCTCGTCGGACTGAAGTCTGTTGCCGCCTGCCGCGGGCGCTCATCATGTCAACACACTCATGGTGCTGCCTGGGGCCGATACTGGTGGCGAAATCGGCTCCGGGGAGGGCGAGTGGCTTGTAGTGCGCGCTTCAGCGCGCTGAAGCGCGCACTACAAACCGTCGCCCCACCACTCCTTACTAATTCGCCACCAGTATCAGCCCTGTAGTGCTGGCTACGGGGCTACGCAATCACTCTGCGAACGAATTGAGCAATGACATTATACGCCCACCACACGAGCGGCGATCATCTCCGTGAACAGTTCCTGTTGCGCCCGGACGTCATCTTCCTCAACCACGGCTCCTTCGGCGCCTGCCCGCGCCCGGTCTTCGAGGTCTACCAGCGGTGGCAGCTCGAGCTCCAGCGCCAGCCGGTCGAGTTCCTCGGGCGGCGCTTCAACGAGCTGATGCGCGCCGCCCGCGGGCCGCTGGCGGCCTTCGTCGGCGCCGACCCCGACGACCTGGTCTACGTCCCTAACGCCACTACCGGGCTCAACGTCGTGGCCCGCTCGCTGCCGCTGCGGCCGGGCGACGAGGTGCTGAGCACCGACCACGAGTACGGCGCGCTGGACCGCACCTGGCGCTTCATCTGCCGGAGGCGGGGCGCCCATTACATCAACCACCCGCTGCCGGTGCCGCTCGAGTCGCAGGAGCAGGTGGTCGAGGCGCTCTGGTCGCGGGTGACGGCGCACACGCGCGTCCTCTTCCTGAGCCACATCACCTCGCCCACGGCGCTCATCCTGCCGGTGGCCGAGCTGGTCCGGCGGGCGCGTGAGGCCGGCATCCTCACCGTCATCGACGGCGCCCACGCGCCGGGCCAGGTCCCGCTCGACCTGACGGCCCTGGGCGCCGATTTCTACGCGGGGAACCTGCACAAGTGGGTCTGCGCGCCGCCCGGCAGCGCCTTCCTCTACGCCCGTCGCGAGGTCCAGCCGCTGCTGGAACCGCTGGTGGTCAGTTGGGGCTGGCAGAGCGAGACGCCCGGCTCCTCGCGCTTCATCGACGAGCAGGAGTGGCAGGGCACCCGCGACATCGCCGCCTTCCTGGCCGTCCCGGCAGCGCTCGAGTTTCTGGCCACGCATGACTGGCCGCGGGTGCAGCGCGAGTGCCACGAGCTGGCCCGAACCGCGCGCCGCCAGATCAGCGCGCTGACCGGCCTCGAACCGCTCACTCCCGATTCGCCCGATTGGTACGCTCAGATGGTAGCCCTGCCGCTGCCGCCCTGCCACGGCGAGGTCTTGAAGCAGCGGCTCTACGACGAGTTCGCCGTCGAGGTGCCCATCCTCAGCTGGAACGGGCGCCAGCTCGTCCGCGTCTCGATTCAGGGCTACACCACGCCCGGCGATGTGGACGCGTTGGTGACCGGGCTGGCGGCGCTGCTCCCCGAAGGGCGTGGTGCGGGTCTTGGGTGAGGACGCCAGAATAGAACGCCGATCCCCGTTGCCTCCTGGGGACGGGACGCCCTTGCGAGGTAGTGCTGCCGGGGGGCGTTCCACGGGGCGTGATGCGGGCGAAGTCTCGCAGATCGCCAGGCGCTTGACTGGGCGTTGACCGGCGCGCATCTGCGCTGATCGGCGTTCCACGGTTGCGGCCAGATCACGCGCTCCGCCCCCACGTTTTCGGCTCGCTCGATTCATGTGCGGTTCAGACTCGCCTACCGTCGGTACAACCCCAGCCCTACCGCCGGGCGCCTCTCGTCCAGCGACGACGGTCGCCGGGTGACTTTTATCTCGGGGCCGCAATGACTTCTCACCGTTCATCGCTGCCCGTCCCAGATGTATCATGAAACCCCGGGAGTGCTTCCGCCCCCAGATCGTTGACAGGAGTTCCGCAAGCAACGGGTTGAGCGAGCAGCGGGCGCTCCGGCGCTGCATGCGGCTGATTAGCAGGCCGGCTGACGCGGGTGCGCGGCCCCTTCGGGTTGATGGCTGGTTGCCGTTTCGGTTGCCAGATGGAGGTGTCCCATGTGGTTGGATCGGGTCGAAAGGTGGGTGCGCCGGGCAGGGGCCTTGGGGGTGCTCATCTTCATTGGGGCCATGGCGGTCGGGCTGTGGCGGGGATTTCGCCATCCCAAGGGGCGGACGACCGGCCCGGTGCCTGCGTTCGTGCGGGCCTTTTCGGGAGGATCTCTGGCCTTCTACCTCCCGGCGAGCGCTCTGGGCTTTGGCCTGACGTATCTGCTTTGGCGCCCCCTCCGGCTGACCCTCTCCACGTCGGTGCGGGCTGGAGCGCTCATCCTCGGCGCGCTGCTCTACTTCCCTGGCCTGGCGCTGATGCTGTGGGGGCGGTTGGCCCTGGGAGAGATGTACAACGTCTCCACTTCGGTCGGCGTGCAACTCTACGCCGACCACCGGCTGGTCACCTGCGGTCCTTTTACTCTGATGCGCCATCCAATGTACGTAGGGGGCCAACTGGCCGAGCTGGGAGCTCTGTTGATCTACCGCACCTGGGCCACCCTCCTCATCGCCGCCCTGAATATTCCGGTCCTGTGGTTGCGTGCCCGGCGGGAGGAGCAGGCGCTGGCGGCGGAATTCGGCGAGCAGTGGGTGGCGTACTCGCAGCGGGTGCCGGCCTGGATCCCGCGCCTCAGCAGGTGAAGTCGCCCGGATAGCGCGGGCTGTGAGGTGTTCTCGCTCTTCCCGGAGTGCAATACGCGCTGGCCGGAGCATCGATGTGACGCGCGTTCCTGTGATGGTCTATACCCCCGTGAGCTTCTCCTCTGCGCCCGTGGTATCACTAACAGGACTTACGCAG
>DOUV01000781.1:10313-19042 GCA_003520455.1 Chloroflexota bacterium
GCGCTTCTGCGCGCAGAAGCGCGCACTCCAAGCCAAATGCCGCTTCTTTGAGCCGTTCTGCCTCGCACCGCGTACGTCCTGTCACACTGATTTCCCTACGATGGTGCGGCCAGCCTGGAATTGGCAAGTATTCGTCGTCCCAGCACATGGGGCACGGCCGCCAGTCCTTGTGGCTCGGGCGCAATCTCGATCTGCAAGACCAAGTTGCACAGCCAGGGAAGGGTCAACCGTCGTTCGTTCAGCTCCTGGATAAATGTGTCCAGACCTTCCTGCCCACGAAAGGGGTCGAGTTGGACGATCAATTGGCTGGCCTGCCAGTACAACCGCCCAGGCCGGAGAATGAAGCGGCGGACGAGCGTGGCGACCTGGCACGGGGCGAAGGCCTGCCCCAACGCCGCGCCGAAGTCTTTGATGAGATTGAAGGTCAGGAACTTGAGCCAGGCCACGAAGCGCACCGCTGGTTGGCTGCGGTCAGTCTCGGCCGTCGCCAGGGTGTGGCGTTTCTCGCCGTCGGCAGTGGCCGTGCGAAACATCTCGTAGGCTTTCGGCAGACTATGACCAGCCAACGCATGGATGTATTGAGCAAAGCCCAACTCATGATTTTGGCGTT
The DNA here is from genome assembly GCA_003520455.1 of Chloroflexota bacterium. Next base: position 10,924 of record DOUV01000781.1, read on the forward strand.
GCCGGTACTCAGCATCAATCGTCTCGGCGTGCGGGCAGCGGCCCGGCTGGTTCTTAAAGAACAAGACCCGCCAGCGTTGTTTCGTGCCGGGCGTGTCATCGCGGATGACGACCGACGGCACCGGATAACGGCACCTCCGAATGGTCGTCTGACTGCGCGCGATTTTCAGGTTCGGATTGTCGTCGCCCGCGGGCCGATAAGGACGAAAGCGCCGTTCGGGCACGGCGTCCCACTGGCGCACATTGGTCGCCGTGGCGCGGGCCATGGCGATGAAACTGACCTGCGGATCGTCCAGCAGCTGCTCGAAGACACTCCCTTGGGACCCGCCCCGATCCAGGATCACGCGAACCTGTTCCGGGTGCGGGACACCGGCTCGCCGTCGCAACCGCCGCAGTTCTTCGACGATGGTCAGCGCCGTCTGGCTCAGCGATTCGCGGGCTTTTCGCACGATCACGCCGACAAAGCGGCCCAGGTCGAGGTCGAAGGGCGCATACAACCGAAAGGCCGGATACGCGCGACCGCGGGTTGGCACGCGTGTCTTGCCCAGGCGCCGGGGTCGCAGTTTGGTAAACGACGGCACGACATGGTCGTCCACACTGAACCGACCCGCGCTGTCCGGTTGCCCGGCGACCGGACTGGCCGTGGCTTCATAGAACCGCGCGGCGCTTGCGGGGGTCAGCCCATGCACCCAGCGCCACAGGGTCGTGTCCGACCACAAATGCAAACCGCCCGTGAACAAGGCCAGGCCCATATCCGCCCAGTGGCGAAAGTCATCCACATGGCACAAGCGTTGAAAGCCCAGGGCGGCCCAGGCCACCAGGGTCAAGACCATCTGGATGGCCTGTACCCGAGTGCGCCCGACGATCTGCAAGGCCCCGGCGGCGCGCGCCAGACCCGAATCGATGATCTGGGGCACCAACAACCACAAGCCGGCAAAGGGCGTCGCGCAGAGCAGTTCCCGTTCCGCCGGTCGGTCGTTCGGGCTGGCGGGCACGGGCAGGCTTTGCCAGCCCTTGAGTTCGTGACGGTTCAGCCCCAGCACCCGCAAGCGGATCGTACGCACCGTCCTTTCGCTGATGCACAACGTCTCGGCCAGGTGGGCATCGGCGGGCAACGCCTCCCCCTTCAGCGCGGCGGCCACCACCGCGCGATTGATCGCGCGGATACAGGCCGGCGTCTGTTTGGTGGGCTGGCCCGGCCCACGCCCCGCCGGCCCCGCGTGGTTGACGGACGTGGTCGCCCGGTTTACAGTTGTCATTGGACTCCATGGCCTCTGTCACGACATAGGTGTTTTTTGGCACAAACACTCTACGCCTGACGTGGCCCGGAGTCCAATGCCTTCCGTAGTGGAATACTTGCCCGTTCATTTCATCTCAGGGAAATCAGTGTGGCACTAACAGAGGATCGGCGCCATCGCCACGCTCGCCGCGTTTCGGCGACGGGGTGTAGCGACGGCTGTCGTGGCCACAGCTGTGCAAGCGGCGTTCGAGGCTGGGATCGAGGTCGCCTTCCTGGTCGCGGGCGATGAGCGTGCCGGGCGCGTCTATGAGCGCGTCGGCTTTCACCCTTCCGCCACGATGCTGGCGTATCGCGCCCAGGAGTCTCTCAGCAACCGGCCGCCAGGAGGTCCCTGAACGCGTGGACTGGCTCTGGTCGCTACTATCCGGCTCGCTTCCGGGTATCACCGGCGGTTTTGGCGCTCTCACCAGGATCCTCGCACGCCGATCTCGGCCTCGAGACGCGTCCCAGAGAGTCGTGGCTAGGGGTGGGGCGCACGACCAGGATGCCCTGCAACGCAGCGTCGAATGGCCGTTTGCAGCCGGCCGGGGCCAGGTATCCCGAGCCGATTTCACTCGGGTGTACGCAGGAGTTGTGGGGGGCGGGACCCCTCCCCCAGCCCCCGCTGCGGGGAGGGGAGTCAGACGCGGGCCCGCCAGCCGCGCGGCACTCCGTCTCCCCCTTCCCTCGCAGGGAAGGGGGCCGGGGGGTTAGGTTCTGCCGGCGACGCCAGCTGCCTGACAACTCGTGCGTACACCCATTTCGCTCAGCTCGGTTGACAGCTCCCTCAAACACGGTATAATCCTTTCAGTATCTTCTGAAATCAGATGGTTGGATGCCGGCGGGCGATGGTGGTCGGCTGGGGCTGACCATCCCTCACGAACATCGAGTCAACGTATGACAGCACCAGAGTGCCTCATCGACGCGCAGCAGCGCTTCATCCGTCACTGGGGCGAGATGGCGAACGCCTGGGGCATTCCACGCACCATGGGCGAAGTCCATGCGCTCTTGCTGGTCTCCGGCGAGTCGCTCACGACCGACGACATCATGGAGAGGCTCCAGATCAGCCGCGGCAACGCCAGCATGACGCTGCGCAGCCTGCAGGACTGGGGACTGATTCGCAACGTTCATCGTCTCGGCGAACGCAAGACCTATTACGAAGCCGAGAGCGACATGTGGGAAGTCTTCCGAATCGTTCTGCGCGAGCGCAAACGGCGCGAATTTGATCCCACCGTCCGGACCCTGAGCGCACTGGTCGCTCAGGTGCGCGAGGTCTGTGGCGACGAAGCCGAGACCAACGAGGATGTAGCCGTTTTTCTGTGGCGTGTTGGTGCCCTGCTCGATCTGATGTTGACGCTCGACGAAGCCTACGCCCGGTTCGCTCACGTGGGTTGGGAGGAAGCCGAACGACTCCTGGAAGTAGAAGTGGAGGGGTTATGAACGGGCGGGTGGTTTTGGTAACCGGAAAGGGTGGGGTTGGGAAGTCCTCGGTGGCGGCGGCGACGGCCCTGGCCTGCGCCGAGCGTGGCCTGGCGACGGCAGTAATCTCGATTGACAGTGCCCACAGCCTGGCCGAGATCTTCGATCAGTCCATCGGTGAACAGCTTACCCTGGTGGCGCCGCGCCTGGATGCCGTCGAAGTCAACCTGAACCGCGAGATTCGCGAGCGGTGGTCGGCCGTCACCGATTTTTTCCGCCTCCTCTCGGCCAACCATCCGGCTGTCAACAGCATCGTGGCCGAGGAGGTGGCCGTGCTGCCGGGGATGGAAGAGGTCTTCGGGCTGTTGCGTCTTCAGACGATTGCGGAGAGCGGGCGCTACGATGTGGTCGTGGTCGATGCTCCCCCGACCGGCGATGCTATGAAGTTCCTGCGCCTGCCCGATGTGCTCGACTGGTATCTGAAGAATTACCACCCGCTCGAGCGGGCGCTCCTCCGCGGGACCCGGCCGATCCTGCAGCGCTTCAACCTGCCGATGCCCAATGAGAGCACTGTCGAGGAGGTTGGGGCCTGGTTCCACGATGTGCAACGGCTGAGCACCTGGCTCACCGATGGCGACAGCGTGAGCGCGCGCCTGGTGATGACCCCCGACCGGGTTGGCCTGGCTGAAACGCGGCGCGCGTTTTCGACGATCAGTCTCTTCGGGGTGCGCATAGACGCGCTGATCGTCAACAAGGTTCTGCCGGCCGGCCGCACCGATCCCTTCCTGCAAACATGGGGGGCTCAGCAAGAGGAGGTGCTGCACGAGATCGGGCGCGACTTTATGGACTTGCCGCGCTTCTACGGGGCTTTCCAGCCGCACGAGATCATCGGCCTCAACCGCCTGCGCTCATTTGCGGCTGAGCTGTTCGACGAGGCCGATCCGGCAGCGATGTTGATCGAGCGTCCGCTGATGGAATTGGTCGAGACCATCGATGAAGTTCGACTGCGTCTCTTCCTCCCGTTTCTCACTCGCGATCATTTCAAGCTCCACGTCGGCGTGGATACGATCTATCTTCAAGTGCAGACCCAGCGGCGCCAGGTCCCATTGCCCGCGACGTTGCTCAACCGTCGCTTTCTTGGCGCCACATACATGGATAGGGCGCTGGTGCTGCGGTTCAGTCGCGAGCGCCAGGCACCACACGTCCAGTCCCTGCGCTCGTTGGAGTATACTGAGCAGTAGCTCGATCGGCGACGACACGCAAATGATTCAAGAACGCCTCAAGGAGGAGGTATGTCGGGCAAACAAAATCCATGGCACGTTGCGCTCGAGCAGTTTGATAACGCTGTTCGGTATCTCGACCTGAAAGCTGGGATCGTCGATTTTTTGCGCTACCCCAAGCGCGAACTGACGGTGAATTTCCCTGTAAAGATGGACGATGACTCCGTGCGCGTGTTCACCGGTTACCGTGTTCACCATAATACTGTGCGAGGTCCCACGAAGGGCGGTATCCGCTATCACCAAGACGTGACGCTGGATGAGGTCCGAGCGCTCGCGATGTGGATGACGTGGAAATGCTCTCTGGTCAATATTCCCTACGGAGGCGCCAAAGGTGGTGTGGTCGTCAATCCCTACGAACTCTCCCTGGCCGAGCTCGAAAACCTGACCCGCCGCTACACCAGCGAGATCAGTCTCTTGATCGGCCCGGATTCTGATATTCCCGCGCCGGATGTCGGCACCAACCCGCAGGTCATGGCCTGGCTGATGGATACGTACTCCATGCACCAGGGCTACTCGGTCAATGCGGTGGTGACGGGCAAGCCCGTCAGTATTGGCGGCTCGCTCGGCCGCGGGGACGCGACGGGCGTGGGCGTCATGTTCTGTACCCGCAAGGCGATGCAGAAACTTGGCATGCCGATTCGGGGGGCGCCGGTGCTGGTCCAGGGCTTCGGTAACGTTGGTTCGGTCTCGGCTCGGGCGATGTATGAGCAGGGTGCGAAGATCATCGCGGTCAGCGATGTCAACGGCGGCATCTACGACCCCGACGGGCTCGATATTCCCCGGCTGGTGCGTCACGTTCGTGAGACGGGCACGGTGACCACCTGGTCAGGTGTCGAGCGGGTCACGAATACGGAGCTGCTCACCCTGCCATGCGACGTCCTGATCCCGGCGGCACTCGAAAATCAGATTACCGACGAGAACGCCGACAAAATCCATGCCAAATTGATTGCCGAGGGTGCCAACGGACCGACGACTCCTGAGGCCGACAAAATCCTGCGGGCACGTGGCATCACGGTCGTGCCGGACATTCTTTGCAACAGCGGCGGTGTGACCGTCAGCTACTTCGAGTGGGTCCAGGGGTTGCAAAGCTTCTTCTGGAGCGAGCACGAAATCTTCGAGCGGCTGGAGCGGATTATGACCGGGGCCTTCGAGGATACGTGGACTATGGCCGGGCGCAAGAACGTCGATCTCCGGATCGCTGCGAGCATTCTCGCCATCAGCCGTGTTGCCGAAGCCACGCTCCTGCGAGGCATTTATCCCTGATTCAGGCTTCGCGCTCGCCGTGCCAGGATGCTCCTCTGCAAGCAGAGGAGCTTTTTGTTTGCCGGTTCACCTGTCTCGTCGTGACCTGCCGGAGGCCAGGGACCGAGTGGAAAGGTCGTCACGGAATGTCACCTCTACCGAATGACAGGTGTCCCGTTGACATGTCCCCCGCAGCCGCTATAATCAGAATTGTTTTCAATCGAGAATAATTCTTGATAAGTTCAAGAAGGAAAGGTGACAATGAACCGAGACGATTTGATCGAGAAGCTCCAGGCGGCCGGACTGCGGGCGACGCCGCAGCGTCTGGCGGTCTGGCAGGCGCTGCAGGCCACGGGGGGGGAGCACCCAACGGCCGCCGAGTTGCACGCATACCTGCAGGCTGATCACCCCACGCTGGGGCTGGCAACGGTGTACAACGCGCTGGAGCTTTTCCACACCCTGGACCTGGTGCGGACCCTGGCCTTTAAGGAACGCGTGCGCTACGACCTCGATACGTCGAGTCACATCAACCTGGTGTGCGTTCGCTGCGGCCGCATTGACGACCTGGCACCGTCCGAGCAACTCCCGGTTGATCACTGGGGGGCCGCTGTGGCTGAAGCGAGCGGCTACCAGATCTCCCACGCGCGGCACGATTACTACGGTATCTGTTCAGTGTGCCAGGAGGAGACTGCGTGACGGATCGTGCTCTCGAACTTACTACTCTCCGTCAGCAGGAGCGACCAGCGCCGCTTCCCCCTGATGTTGAGGAAGAGGAAGACGTTTCTTCAAGTGGTCTTGGTCGCCTCGAAGCGGTGCTCACCGCTGTTTGCACGATCTGTCTCGTGACCGGCTGGGCGGGGGGCTTGTTTGGGATGCCAACCCCGCTGCAGACCGTCTTCTACATCGGGGCGTACCTCAGCGGGGGCTTCTTTGGGACCGTCAACGGGCTGAGGGCGCTCGGCCAGCGTGAGATCAATGTCGATTTCCTGATGGTCATCGCGGCGCTGGGCGCGGCCGTGATCGGCCACTGGGGAGAAGGCGCGACACTGCTCTTCCTCTTCTCGCTTTCGAACACGCTTCAGGCCTACGCGCTCGACCGCTCGCGCCGGGCGATTCGCGCGTTGATGGAACTCCGCCCGAGCGAGGCGCTCCTCCGCCTGGCTGATGGCACGGAGCGTCAAGTGCCAATCGAGGAACTGGCAATCGGCGATGTCATCATCGTCAAACCTGGCGAGCGCATCCCGATGGATGGACGCGTGCTGGCCGGTTCGAGTGCCGTGGATCAGGCGGCGATTACGGGCGAGTCGATGCCCGTGGACAAGAGCCCCGGCGAGGAGGTCTTCGCCGGCACCGTCAATGGACAGGGCGCTTTGGAGGTTGAGGTCAGCCGACTGGCGGCCGACACCACGTTGGCCAAGATTATCCAGATGGTCGAACGAGCGCAGATCCGCAAAGCGCCGACCCAGCGCTTCCTCGACGAGTTTGAGCCCAAGTATGCGACAGGCGTCGTCGGCGCGACGATTCTGACGATCTTGCTGCCCTATTTCGTGCTGCACCAGCCCTGGGAGATCGTCTTCTACCGTGCGATGACCCTCTTGGTTGTGGCCTCCCCCTGTGCGCTCGTCATTTCAACCCCAGCGTCGATTCTTTCGGCGATTGCCAATGCTGCCCGCAACGGTGTCCTCTTCAAGGGCGGCGCCTACCTCGAGCAGGCGGCGACCTTGTCGGCGATTGCCTTCGATAAAACCGGCACTCTCACATGCGGGCGTCCCGAGGTGACGGACGTCGTAGTCGCCGCGGAGGTGTTGGGCGACGCCTGGTTCAATGCAGCCTTCTTCGAGTCGCTCGTTCCACCCGGACCTTCCACGCCTGAACGCTCCTCGCGACAGGAGTTGCTGCGTCTCGCCGCCAGCGTCGAGCGCTACTCGGAGCATCCCCTGGGGGATGCCATTGTGGCTGCAGCCGAAGCCTGCGAGTTGGACCTGTGTGAGGTCAACGATCTCCAGGCGATTCCCGGCCAGGGAGTCATCGGCTGGGTGGAGGGGCACGAAGTGCGGATCGGCAACCCGCGCTTCTTCGAGCGCGCTCATCAAATCTGGCCCGAGCCACTCCGAGCGCGCGCCCGGGAGCTGGAGGCGGAGGGCAAAACTGTTGTCGGCGTCAGCCGCGACAACCACCCGCTGGGTTTCATCGCGCTGGCCGATGTGATTCGGGCCGAAGCTCCTGCCGCGCTCGCCGCACTGCGGTCGCTGGGGATCTCGCGCATCGTGATGATCACGGGTGATTCGCAGCGTGTCGCTGAGGCAGTGGCGTGCCAGTTGGAGATCGATGAGTTCTACAGCGAACTGCTACCCGGCCAGAAGGTCGAGGTGGTGGAGCGGTTGAGCCACCAGTGCCCGGTTGCGATGGTGGGCGATGGGGTCAACGACGCACCAGCGATGGCGGTCAGCAGCCTGGGTGTGGCGATGGGCGCCGCCGGCACGGACGTGGCGCTGGAGACTGCTGACGTCGTTCTGATGAGCGATGATCTCACCAAGCTGGCCTACCTGATCGGTCTGAGTCGACGGTCGCGGCGAGTCGTCTGGCAGAACATTGCCTTCAGCTTGGCGGTGATTGTCACCCTGATCATCTCCGTACTGGCCGTGGGTCTCCCCATGCCGCTGGGGGTCGTGGGCCATGAAGGCAGCACGCTGACTGTCGTCGCGAACGGACTGCGCCTGCTCCGGACTCCGCGCGGGTTCATCGTTGGCCCCCTGGGTTAGCTTCCGCCAGATGGCGCATCTCTCTTTCTGTAAAAGTGGCGCGTACGCGCCACTTTTACAGAAAGATGAAGATCCTGTTGGCGAATTGGTACAGGTCGCGGGCGCCGGTTGGTAGTGCGCGCTTCAGCGCGCTAAAGC
>DOUV01000781.1:19076-20266 GCA_003520455.1 Chloroflexota bacterium
GAAGCGATTTCGCCAACAGGATCAGATGAACACATTATCTTACGCCAGACGTCGGGCTATCAGCCACCAGCTAATGCTCTCGGCTGGCACCTGACTGCCGGTGGCCCTGTTGGTGGAGATGGGGTGCAACCGTGAGGCGAGGTCGATCGTTCTGGCGAAAAGGTGGGGTCACCTGATGTTGCCCCTCGAATTGGTGATGCTATAATTCAGGTGTCCTTTCGTTCCTTGATCAGTCTTCCCTCTTCGCCGGTGGGTCCCTACTCGAAGTCAACCGCGCAAGGCCAGCGCGAGTTTATCGGCTGTTGGCATGCTGTATGCTTGGCGTGGCCTATTCTCATGCTGGGGTCATCCAGGGAACCACGGAGGAGTCGTGCTGTCATGATGTTCGTCCGGCGTTCCGCCGTTGCCACTGCTATCGTTACCTATGTTCTGCTCGTGCTCGGCGGCATCGTGCCCATAACTGCTGCTGGAATCGGCTGCCGCAGTTGGCCTCTCTGCCAGGGGCGCCTCATTTTCGCCTCGAATCTTCCACCGGTCATCCAGTACTCAGGCCAGGCAGCCGCCCTCACCGCCACCGTGCTTCTCGCAGTGACGGCCGTCGCCGTCTGGCGCTCGAAAGTACGGGATCGGTTGGTGTGGGTGCCGGCTGTGGGTTTGTTCCTCCTGTTCGCCCTTCAGATTCTGCTTGGCACTGCGACGGCCCTCGCCGAGTGGCCAATGGTGATCCTGGTTGCACACCCGGCGACGGCGCTGGCGCTTCTTGGGACCGTGCTCGTTTTGGCAACGGCGGCGTTCAACCCGGCACCGGAGGTCTGGCCGCGGTTGGGCGCCCGCGCTCAGCGCCAGGCCCGTCGCTACCGGACCCTGGTCACCGGCACGACGCTTGCCTCGTTTGTGCTCTTGATGACAGGAGGGGCCGGCGCCAGGGCTGGAACGCTGGGAGGCGCGATCCATCAGGCCACGACTGGGGCCGTTGGTTTTCTTCTGGTGCTCACGTTGTGGCAGACCTCCCGCGAGCGCCGAAGCCAGCCGGCTCTGGTACGGGCGGCGGCGATCAGTGGGCTTCTGTTTTTCGTGCAGGTGGTCGTTGGCACGGGCTTCCTGGTGGGGCTTTCGACAGCTCAGGTGGCGGAATGGCACCGGGCTATGGCGTCACTGGTGTGGGCGAGTCTTGTGGTCTTCACCGTGAT
>DOUV01000823.1:0-10123 GCA_003520455.1 Chloroflexota bacterium
CCCACCGCCGCCCCCACGCCCACCCTCGCTCCGCGGGGCGCGCGGACGGGCGATATTGACGGTCAACTGGCGGTTCTCATAGGGCTTGCCATCGAACTTGCGAATGGCTTCGTCGGCGTTTTGTTGGTCCTCCATCTCAACGAAGCCAAACCCGCGTGATCGACCGGTATCCCGGTCGGTAATAACTTGAGCTGAGACGACTTCGCCAGCCTGCGAGAAGAGACGTTGCAGGTCTTCATCGGTCGTGTTATAGGGCAGGTTACCCACGTACAACCTGACAGACATCCAAAGAGTTCCTTTCGACCCAGTGGGCCATCTGACGCAAACAAGCGGACGAGGACTGGCTGGACGTCACGGACGAGAGGAACGATGGTCCAGCTACCGACAAATGGAAGTACGCTTCACCTCTTACTCTTCGTCCCACTCCTCCTCGTCGTCCCACTCTTCGTCCCACTCGTCGTCATCGTGGGCGTGTCCATGGGCCAACTCCTCTTCCGTCGGCGGGCGCAGACTGCGGACGGTCACATCGAAGTGCAACGTCTCGCCAGCAAGGGGGTGGTTGAAGTCTACCACGACCTCGTTGCGATCGACGCTGACGACGTAAACAGGTACCGGCTCGTCGTCCTCGTCCGTCTGCACATAGATTTCCATGCCCTCTTCTAACTCGAAATCACGCGGAAACTCGGAGCGGGGCATGGCCATTTCACTACCCTCTTCGCGCTCACCGAATCCCTCTTCAGGCGAGACGACGACGTGTTTGCTGTCGCCAACGTGCAGGCCGTAGAGCGCCTTTTCCAGCCCTTCGACCACCTCCCCGGCACCCTGAAGAATCTCAAGAGGTTCCTCCCCTTCAGTCGTATCAACCACCTCACCATCGGACAGGGTCATTACGTAGTCAATACCAACGACGAGGCCGTCTCGGACTTTTTCTTCGGCCATACAAATTGACTCCTTTGTGGGGAATTTGTGGGGATCAGGTGACCTCACAAGTGAAGTAGCAGCAGAATTCGTGCCGCTGGGATTGCCGAGACCGAGAGGCACTCATCCCTCGCGGGGAGGTGTCAGCATCAAAACAGCCGCCGGTTCGTCAACTCCCGGGCGGCTGCTCGATGATGCCGGGCACCGTGCCGTGGCCGTCCACTGTCACACCTCACATCCTAGCGAAGTTTGAGACGAATTGCAACCCCCGCCAGGTGAAAAGGCGCCCGATCATCCCGCCACTCGTAGAGGTCCCGCGAATATCACCGGACGGATCGTCTGTCGCAGACCGGGGAGGTACTCGTCGAAGGCCGACCGGTTGAACCGGAACACCGGTCAAGTCGTCGCCGGAGGCGCATGATCGGAGACTTCCGAAGTCTGACGCCTTGACCGGCGCTTTGGGCCTCGGCCGGACCTGGCGGAGCGCTCCGCCACATGCCGGCCACGGGTGAACTCATACTCGGCCCCGGAGCGGAAGTATGGCCCCGCACCGGCCGCCCACTGGAAGCGCGAACCAGGAGATGCTCGCCAAATTGCTCCAGCGCGAGCAGGCCAGGCTGTTCCTCGGCCCGCCGCACGGCCGTCTCATCGGCGAGCGAGGCAGCGCTCAGCACCTGTCCTGCTCTCGTGGCGTTGGACTAGCGGATAGCCTGGGCGAGCAGGCCGACCAGCGCCCCGCCCAAGATCAACCAGACAGTCTCCACTTTCCGCTGCAGGAGAGCCGCCAGCGCCACAAGCGCCACCAGGGCGGTCAGTAGATCGGTCAAGGCGGCCAGCGTTAGGCGGGCCAGCGTCACCACCAGCAGCGCCACGACGGCGGCGGTCACCGCATCCAGAAAGAGGCGCGCCTAGGGCGAGCGGCGCAGCCTGGGCAACAGCGGCCCCATTGAGAAGACGATGACGAATGAGGGCAGGAAAATTGCCACGGTGGCGACCAGCGCGCCCTGCCAGCCGGCCACGAGATAGCCAACGAAGGTGGCGGTGGTCAGGACGGGGCCCGGGGTCATCTGGCCGATGGCGATGGCGTCGAGAAGCTGCGAGTGGGTCAGCCAGCCAAAGCTGTTGACGAGGTCGCGCTCCAGGTAGGCAATCAGCAGATAGCCACTCCCGAACAGAAGCGCACCGACCTTGAGGAAGAAGAGCGCCAGTTGCCAAAGCCGCCTGTCGGCGGCGAGAGCACTCATGGGAGTGAGCACGGGCAGAACGAGGAGGGCTGCCATACCGGGCCAGGCCACCCGCGCGAGGAGCAGGCCGGCGGCGCCAGAGGCGAAGATGATCAAGACCTCGTCGACACCGGCCAGCGCGGCCACCAACGCCGCCCCGGCCAGCACCTGGACCCGCCAACTCTTGAGGCTGCTCCTGGCCAGGCGCCAGGTGACGGCGGCGATAACCGCGACGACAACCGGCTTGATCCCGTAGAGGACCGCCGTCGCTGTGGGCAGGCTCCCATAGCGGGTGTAGAGCAGACTCAGCAACAACACAAAAACGGTCGCCGGGCCGATGAAGGCCGTACCGCTGAGCAAGGCGCCGCGCCAGCCGTTGGCGACGTAGCCGATGTGGATGGCCATTTCAGTCGAGTTCGGCCCGGGCACGAGATTGGTAGCTGCCAGCATGTCCATGAAATGCTCGCGGCTGAGCCAGCCCCGGCGGGTCACAACCTCTTCCTCCATCAGGGCGATGTGCGCGGCCGGACCGCCGAAGCCGATCACCCCGAGCTTGAAGAAGAGGCGGCCCAGCTCGGCGAGCGATGCCACGGGGGGAGTGGTCTGCTCAGGCATTCAACGCCCCACTGCTGACCAGTGCCTGGCAATACGATGAGGACAGTTGCGTGTGGTCGTCGGCACGGGAGACGAACCTCAACGTCGAGGGCAACAAGCGTACTCGCCATTGTCATCGAGATGCTCGCAATCGGCAACTCAACCTTCCGAAGCCAGGGCCAGACCGCCGCGAGGGTTGGGAGCGCAATTTTGCTTGCCAATCTCTGCGCAGGGTGATATGCTCATTCCACAACGCAGTCCTTGTCACAAAGGAGTGAGCCAGGTATGGCTGAGACGAATTATCGAGTCGAGCGCGACTCAATGGGCGAGGTGCGTGTGCCGGCCACGGCACTCTATGGCGCCCAAACCCAGCGAGCCGTTGAGAACTTTCCGATCAGCGGCCTCACGTTCGGCCGTTCGTTCATCGGTGCTTTGGGGCTGATCAAGGCCGCCGCCGCCGAGGTCAACCGCGACCTGGGATTGCTCGATCCAGCCATGGCCGCCTGGATCCGCCAGGCAGCCATGGAGGTCGCTGAGGGGCACCACGACAATCAGTTCCCGATTGACATCTTCCAGACGGGTTCCGGCACCTCAACCAACATGAACGCCAACGAGGTCATCGCCCGGCTGGCGAGTCAGTTCGGTGACGGCGCCAGAGTGCACCCCAACGACGACGTCAACATGGGGCAGTCGTCGAACGATGTCATTCCCGCCACGATCCACGTGGCGGCGACGCTCGACGTGGTCGAGCGGCTCGTTCCCGCCCTGCGGCATCTGCACGAGACGCTGGTCGCCAAAGCGCAGGCAACCGATGATGTGGTCAAGACCGGCCGGACCCACCTCATGGATGCGATGCCGATCCGCATGAGCCAGGAGATCAGCGGCTGGGCCAGCCAGATCGCCCATGGCATTGCGCGGCTGGAAACTACACTGCCGCGTACCAGCGAGTTGGCCCTCGGCGGGACAGCCGTCGGGACGGGGATCAATGCCCATCCGGAGTTTGGCCCACGGATCGCCGCGCGGCTGAGCGAGATGACCGGCGTCCACTTTAGCGAGGCCGAGAATCACTTTGAGGCCCAGGCAACGCAGGACGCCGCCGTCGAGCTGAGCGGCCAGCTCAAAACAATCGCGGTCTCCTTGATAAAGATTGCCAACGATCTGCGTTGGATGAACTCCGGCCCCCAGGCCGGCCTGGGCGAGATCGTGTTGCCGGCCCTCCAGCCGGGCAGCTCGATCATGCCCGGGAAGATCAATCCGGTCATCGCGGAGGCCACGATGATGGTGGCAGCCCAGGTCATCGGCAACGATACGAGCATCACGGTGGCAGCCGGCCATGGGAATTTCGAGCTGAACGTGATGCTGCCGGTCATCGCGCACAACCTGCTCCAGAGTCTCGAGATCCTCGCCAATGCTGCCGTCGTGCTGGCCGACAAGGCCCTCAAAGGGTTCACGGTCAATCGCGAGCAGGTCGCCGAGGTGGTCGAGAAGAACCCCATCATGGTGACGGCGCTCAACCCGATCATCGGCTACGAGAAGGGCGCCAAGATCGCCAGGCAGGCCTACGCCGAGGGACGCCGGGTCAAGGAGGTCGCCGCCGAGCAGACCGACCTGACGCGCGAGGAACTCGACCGGCTCCTGGACCCCCGCGAATTGACCCTCGGGGGAATCAAAGGGGGCGGGAGGTGAACGAGGTGCGACGCACCTCAGTGTTATGTTGTCCGTACCGCCTCACACGACAACCCTGACCCAAGCTTTCTGGAGGTGTCGTGCCTGACATCACCGTCTTTGCCCCTGCGACGGTCGCGAACGTCGGCCCCGGCTTCGACGTGTTGGGCTGCGCCGTCTCAGGCATGGGCGATTGGGTGACCGCGCGCCTGATCGAGATGCCCGGGGTCCACATCGAGGCGGTGGAAGGCGATGCCGGGCGCCTGCCACGGGAGGCCACTCGCAACACGGCGGGTATCGCCGCCTTGGAAACCCTGAGACTGCTCGAGGTACGCAACGCGGGCGTGGCGCTGCGGCTCCGCAAGGGGCTTCCACTCGGCAGTGGCCTTGGCAGTAGCGGCGCCAGCGCTGCGGCCGCGACCTGGGCGACCAACCTGCTCTTCGGTGCGCCGCTGAGCAAGCACGATTTGCTCCCGGCCGGGCTGGCGGCCGAGGCCACCGTGAGCGGCTGGCACGCCGACAACGTCGGCCCCTCATTGCTGGGCGGGTTCATCCTGATTCGCTCGTACGACCCGCTCGAGTTGATCGAATTGCCCTCTCCCCACTCAATCGTCTTTGTCCTGGTCCACCCCGATTTTGAGCTGCCGACACGCAAGGCGCGCGAAGTGGTTCCCAACACCATCTCGCTGGCCCAACATGTCGCCAACAGCGGCAACCTCGCCGCCCTGATGGCGGCGCTGTTCGGCGGCAACGTCCGCTTGCTCGGCAAGGCGACCAGCGACGTGATCGTCGAACCGGCGCGTGCCCCGCTGATCCCGGGCTTCGCCGCCGTCAAAGCGGCGGCGCTGGCCGCAGGCGCGTACGGCTGTTCGATCAGCGGGGCCGGCCCCACGGTCTTTGCCATCACCGACGATATCCAGAGCGCCCCGATGATTAGCGCGGCGATGATTGACGCCTTCGGCCAGGCGGGGCTGATTGCCAGCTCGGTCATCTCGCATGTGGACATGGATGGCGCCCGCGCCGTGGCACCACCGGCCTGACACCCCCACCAGCCGGGCATAGCATGATTGATCCGCGGTTCCTCCAGGTTCTCCACACGATTCACGAGCGACTGTCCGACAGCGCGGTGAGTTGGGCCCTCACCGGCAGTCTCGGATTCGCACTACAAGGAGTGCCGGTCGAGCCCCACGACATCGACATTCAAACCGACGAGGTGGGCGCGTACGCCATCGAGGAGCGCTTGTCCGAGTGGGTCAGCAGCCGGGTGAACTTCTCTTCAACCGAGCGGATCCGTTCTCACTTTGGGGCTCTGACGATCGGCGGGATCAGAGTGGAGATCATGGGAGCGATCCAGAAGCGGCTCGAAGATGGCACGTGGGAGGATCCGGTCGATCTTGCCTGCCACAAGCGGATCGTGGAGGTTGAGGGCATGCGGGTGCCCGTCTTGTCGCTCGAGTACGAGGTCCAGGCCTATCGGAAGCTCGGCCGGTTCGAGCGCGCCGCGCTGCTGGAGGAGTGGTTGCGACGCGACGCCGATCGTCGGGTCAGCGCAGCCTCTGAGAGCGCATAGCCTCTTATGCGCCGCCGGTCACACATGCAAGCCCCTCTGCCCACCCCCTGCGGAGCAACAGCCCGCGGGGGTGGCTTTCGGCCCGGAGAGGAAATCCGTGATGTCGATTGAATCGGAGCAAGACCTTCGAGGTCTCGCACGAATCGGGAAGATCGTTGGGCTCACACTCCGAGAGATGAAGATGCGCCTCAGGCCAGGACTCACGACCGGCGACCTCGACGAGGTCGGCGCCAAGATTCTTGCGAAGCACGGGGCGCGGCCGGCACCGCAGCGTCTCTACGGGTTCCCAGGTGCGATCTGCATCAGTGTGAACGACGAAGCCGTGCACGGGATTCCCGGCGGACGGATCCTCCGTGCGGGTGACCTGGTCAAGATCGATGTGACAGCCGAGTTGGACGGCTACATTGCCGATGCCGCGCTCACCGTTGCCCTGCCCCCGGTGTCCGCGACGAAACGCAAACTCCGCGATTGCGCGAAATCGGCGCTGCGCGAGGCCATCGCCGTCGCCCGGGCCGGCTGTCCGATCTACGAAATCGGGAAGGCCGTGGAAACCGAGGTGCGCCGGCACGGATTTGCGGTCATCCCCGAGTTGAGCGGTCACGGGGTTGGCCGGGCCATCCACGAAGAGCCGCCCGTGCCGAATTTTGCCGACCGCCGGGTCAGCCAGCGCCTCACCGAGGGCCTCGTCATCACCATCGAACCAATCATCGCCGCAGGCTCAGGGCGCGTCGTCATCGGTACTGATGGATGGACGGTGAGAACTGGCGACGGCAGCCTGGCGGCCCACTACGAACACACCGTCGTGATCACACGAGATCGCCCGATCGTGCTGACTGTTTGCTGAAGCCTCCGCCTGACGCTCGCGCAGGCGCGGATGATCGCCAACCATACGGTCTATGATCTGCCGGGAGCGCCGTCATTAGGCAGCAGACAGTCGAAGAGGCGCTTCTCTTTTCCGTCTCGATGAAGTTATGTATACTTGTGGCGCTGATACTGGGATTGACAGGGACCGTGGTCGCCCGTATTCTTGCCCGCGGTTGCTCAGGCAGTGCAGGCCACCATGTTCGACCCGGCAAAGATTCGCTTTCGAAGGTTACGTGCATCGGACTTGGGTTTGATGCACACATGGCTCAACACGGACCCCGTGATGCGGTGGTACGGCAACAAGCCGTGCTCCTATGATGAAGTGGTCCAGGAGTACGTCCCCTCCATCAACGGACAACAGCCCACGGACCCGTTCCTCATCCTGTATGAAGAGATCCCGATCGGCTATATTCAAACCTACAAGATCGCGGATTATCCGGACTACAGCCGATACGTCCAGGTGGACGAAGACGCCGCCGGCCTGGATCTGTTCATCGGCGAGGCGCAGTACATCCACAGAGGCCTCGGCAGCCTGGTTTTGACCAGGTTCTTGCGTGAGATCGTCTTCCAGGGCAGCGACACCGTCAGTTGCCTGGTGGGTCCCGAACCGCAGAACACGGTCGCCATCAAAGCCTATGAGAAGGCCGGCTTCCGGTATCTGAAGACGGTCCAACTCCCGGATGAAGAGGAGCCGGAGTCCCTGATGCGGATCGCCAGGGAAGATGTCCTGGGCGGGTGATCAGGCGAGTGGATCGCCGTGGGGCTGGTTTCCGGAGCGCAGCGCTCCATTTGCCGCCGGTGTTCTTCGCGTCAAACGACCGCCCCAACGCCAGCTCGGCCACGAACGGGCACCGCGATGCCTTCCAGACGCCTCGCCTGAGATGCCATCCGAATCACTGGCCGAGTTGCGAGTCGAACAGGATTTGACCGGGACGACGCCGATGTTGGCTAACGTTTCATCCTCACACGTGTGCCCGTTCCCGTCTCGAGGCACACGCCGATACGCTCACCTGGAAAGGAACGGACGGTGCCCACAACCGTTGAACCAATCCGCGACACGTTCTGGAACGTGCCCCACTGGGCCGAGATCGCTCTCTATACCACAATGGCGGTCGCCACGTTGGCGATGCTCTACGGCCTCTACCGTCGCCTCAGCCTCTACCGCCAGGGCCAGCCGGAGTGGCGCTTCGATCACCTGCCCGAGCGCGTTGGCCGGGTGCTGGTCTATGCGCTTGGCCAGCTCCGCCTGGCGCGGCAGAGCTACCCCGGCTTCATGCACCTCTTCATGTTCTGGTCGTTCCTGGTGCTCCTGCTGGGGACTACACTTGCCACCGTTGACAACGACATCACCCTGCCCTTCCTGCACTTCAAGCTCCTCAAGGGCACCTTTTACCTGACCTATGAGACCGTTCTGGATATCTTCGGCCTGCTCTTCCTTGTCGGGTTAGGGATGGGGTGGTACCGCCGCTACGTGAAGGGCAGCGTGCGCCTGGGTTACGACTGGGGCTGGGCGTTCACGCTCGGCTCGCTCTTCCTGATCAACCTGACCGGCTTTGTGGTCGAGGCCTTCCGCATTGCCGTGGTTCGGCCGTGGTGGCAGCTCTACTCGCCCGTGGGCTACGTCTTCAGCCTGCTGTTTACCGGCGCGGGCATGAGCGAGGCCGCCATGCGCGCGACCCACCTCTTCTTCTGGCTCGCTCACTTCGCACTGGTCGGTCTCTTTCTGGCGGCGATCCCCTACACGCCGCTGATGCACATCCTGACCAGCCCTCTCAACATCTTTTTCAGCCGCCTGGGCGGCCACCCCCAGGCCCTCAGGCCGATCCCCGACCTGGAGCAACGCGAAAGCTGGGGGGTGGGCCGGCTCAGCGATTTCTCCTGGAAGCAGCTTCTCGACTTCGACGCCTGCACCGAGTGTGGACGCTGCCAGATAGCCTGCCCGGCCTGGAACGCCGGGACACCCCTCAACCCCAAACGGGTCGTCCTCGACCTGCGCAACCACATGTTGGCGACGGGAGGCCTCCCTTCCAGCCAGATCGGCGGCTTCAGCGACGGCGACTTCAATGAGCAGGCCCGGCTCGGCCAGGAGTTGGTCGGGTGCGTCATCAAGGACGAGACGCTGTGGGCCTGTACCACCTGCCGGGCCTGCGTCTACGAGTGCCCGGTCTTCATCGAACACGTGGACTCGATCGTGGACATGCGCCGCCACCTGGTGATGACCGAAGGGCGCATGCCCGATACGGTCAGCCAGGGTCTGCGCAACCTGGAACGCGCCGGCAACCCCTGGGGCTACGCGCCCGAGGACCGCGCCAGGTGGGCCGACGGCCTCAACGTGCCGGTCCTGGAGGACCAGGAGGTCGAATACCTCTACTGGGTGGGCTGCGCCGCCAGCTACGACCAGCGCAACCAGCGGATCGCGCGCGCCTTCGTCAGGCTGATGGAGGCCGCCGGGGTGGACTACGCCGTCCTGGGGAGTGAGGAGAGTTGCAACGGCGACCCCGCCCGCCGGCTCGGCAACGAGTATCTCTTCAAGGTCATCGCCGAGAATAACATCGAGATCCTCAACAGCAAGAAGTTCAAGAAGATCGTGACGGCCTGCCCGCACTGCTTCAACATCCTGGGCAACGAGTACGAGCCCTTCGGCGGCCGGTACGAGGTGATCCACCACAGCCAACTGCTGGCCGAGCTGGTGGCGAGCGGCCGGATCACGGCTAGCCGGCATGTGGACGAGATCATCACCTTCCACGATTCCTGCTATCTCGGGCGCTACAACGGGGTCTTCGACGCGCCGCGCGAGATTCTGGCGAGCGTTCCGGGCGTGGAGCTGCGGGAGATGCCGCGTAGCCGCGAGCGCGGCCTCTGTTGCGGCGGGGGTGGCGGCGGGATGTGGGTGGAAATCCACGGCGAGCGGCGGATCAACGAGATCCGCCTGCGCGAGGCTCAGAGCGTCAACCCGAACACCGTCGCCTCAGCCTGCCCCTTCTGCATGTTCATGTTTGATCTCGGGGTGAAGGTGATCGGGATAGACGAGGACGTCGAGCTCAAGGACGTGGCCGAGGTGCTGGCCGAGTCGGCCCTGGGCCCGGACGGCGCGGGGAGATAAGCGAGGCGCGTCAGCTATCCGCCGCCAACCGGCGCCGGCAGGACCGAACCAACCAACCGCACCAGCCCACCGCCCGCCGGGATAGCGTATCTCTCTGATCCTGGTGGCGAACTGGTGCGAGTAGCGGGGTGCCTGTTTGGAGTGCGCGCGGTTGCCCCTTTCAAAATTCATCCGCCCCCCAGCGTG